>JBBSXX010000153.1:0-2960 GCA_038045565.1 Nanobdellota archaeon | reverse complement strand
TGAATGATCCATAATTTAAAAAAACAGTAGGGGGTATTTAAATTTTCTTATTTAATCTCTTTATTGATCCAATCTTCATATTCTTCATTTGCTTCAACATCTAGTTTCATAATACATGGAGTTTCATATGGGTGTATTTTGTTTACTTCTATTTTTAGCTTACTCCAATTAGATTTCTTTGTTTTAACAATTGAAACTATCTCACCTGATGATTCTATTTTACCTTTCCACCAATAAGAACTTTTTATTGGAAAATAGTTAACACACGCAATTAATTTTTTCTCAAGAAGATAATTACAAATTTTTTCTGCTTCTAATTGATTTTTGTGGGTAATATATACAATAATGAAACTCATTACCAATTATGGTTTCTTATTTATTTAAAGAATTCTATTCCCAACTCATCTGAAAGATCTTGTTGGACTTTCTCTGATTTTGATTTTTTATTGCCTGATTTTAAATTAGCCTCACCAATTATCTGAGGGCTTTTAACACCAGTAATAATAACCATGACTCTAATTGATTTTTCCATATCAGGAGATAATTGTGCTCCCCAGATTAATCTTGCATTTTCATTTAATTTTTTTCCAATCTCTTCAATAATTGTTTTTGATTCATCTAAACTTAAATCAGGTCCTCCAATAATATTGACTAATGCACCTGTTGCATTCGAAATATCAACATCTAGTAAAGGATTATTTAATGCTCTGTCTACTGCTTCTAAAGCTCTATTATTTGAATCAGATTCTCCCACTCCAATTAAAGAAACTCCACCATCAGACATTATTGTTCTTACATCTGCAAAGTCGAGATTTACTAGGCCGGCTTTTGTTACAAGTTCTGCAGTTCCTTTTACAGCATTTGTTAAAATTTCATCAGCAACTTTAAATGCTGTTTGAAGAGGAAGATCTGGAACTATTTCTAGTAATTTATCATTTGGAATAACAATAAGGGTGTCTGTAATTGCTTCCATTCTTTCTAATCCATTAATAGCATTTTCAATTCTTTTTGCTCCTTCTATTGTGAAAGGCATTGTTACAACCCCTATAACCAAAGCACCTTGCCTTTTTGCAATTTCAGCAATTATCGGAGCTGCTCCTGTTCCTGTTCCTCCACCTAATCCACATGTAATAAAAACCATATCAGCGCCCTCTAGTTTCTTTTTAATTTCATGCTCTGATTCTTTAGCTGCATTTTCTCCCACACTAGGATTACTTCCAGCCCCTAATCCTCTAGTAAGTTCTCTTCCAATTAGTATTTTTTTATCAGCATTTGTATATAATAAATCCTGAGCATCTGTATTAACAGCAATCATTTCTCCGCCTTTAACACCTATTTCATGTATTCTAGAAAGAGTATTATTACCTCCACCTCCAACTCCAACTACTTTGATTTTAGCATTTTGCGTTTTAATTAATTCTTCTAATTCACGATCAATTGCCAATAACTCTTCATCAACTGGATGATTGTAAGCTATCTTATCTCCTTCTTTTTGAATAAATTCAGCCATCTTTAATATCTAAAAATAAGGGGATTTATAAGATTTGTTATGGTATAAAAGACACCAAGGTTTCTTTCCAAGAAAATATACTTGTTTTCTGGACCAGAGAATCTATGATTCTCCTGGTTATGAAGCTTCCTTTCAATTAGATGGTTCTCCTTATCAACCCCTCCTTTTATTTATGAAGCTTCCTTTGAAAAAATACTTTAATTCTATATGGAAGGTAGCTAAGTATTAATTACTCTTTTTCAGGTTTATTTTCTTCGTCTTTGGAAACCTTAGGTTCATTAGAATCTGAGGTATGAGAATCTTTGTTCTCAACTACCTTTTCTAAAGGTTTATCGTTGTCTTTGGAAACCTTTTCTAAAGGTTTATCTTCAATAACCATCTCCATTTTTAGAACATCATTAAAGCGGTCGTTTAACATTGCAATTAATGGCTTGTAAATATTACTTAAATTGAATGTTATCTTTTTTTCTTTTTCCTCAATTTCAAAATCTAATTTTTGTTTTACAAAAAATGCGAGTATTGCATTTACTTTATCTTTAATATCATCTATTTTTCTTTTTATTGTAAACTCATAAATAACTATTTTTCCAGATAAGGGATTATTAAAATCAACTAAAACTCTACCGCCCGAAACACTTACAATACGCACAAGCATATTATCAAGAGCAAGAGTCATGCCAGGATATGGATTTACATTTTTTTGTTTGAATAAGTTTAAGGGCATTAATTTAACTAAAGAAGCATTTCTTTCCTTGAATGCATCTTTTGGAAAAAGCTCTATTGAATATCTTTTTCCAATTTCTTTTCCTTCAAAGGCGTTATCTAAACCCTTTATGACCATTTCATGGCCAATGCATATAATAAATGGATTTTCATCAATTGTAATTCCTATTTTTTCAGCTTCGCTAGCTATATTTGTATCAAATATTTCTCCTTCTTTTACTTTTCCAATAAACTCTAATTCTATAAAATCGTTCTTTATTACATTCATATAAGAAGAAATAAAAGGTAATGTTTATAAATCTATTTTTCTCTTCTTGATTGGAATAAAAATGGTCTATAAATTAATTGATGCGACAGGGGCAAAGGCTGGAACAGTTATTATGATTGATAATGAGGCCTGTATTGTAAGAAATATTGACATTAGTAAAACAGGAAAACATGGTTCCAGTAAATGTAGAATTGAAGCTGTTGGAATAATTGATGGTAAGAAAAGAGTTTTAGCAAGACCAGGACATGAAAGATTTGAAGTTCCAATGATTGACAAAAAGAAAGCCCAAATATTATCACTTAGTGGAAAAAATGTAAATGTTATGGATATTGAAAGTTTTGAAACATTCGATTTACCAATACCTACTGATATTGAAGACGGGTTGAAAGAGGGTGTTCAAGTTGAATATTGGGATATTGAAGGGAAAAAAGTAATTAAGAGAGTACTTTAATAAAGGGA
>JBBSXX010000152.1:0-10897 GCA_038045565.1 Nanobdellota archaeon | reverse complement strand
GCATCAATAAATATCAAAATAAACCGATATATCCAGCATGTGTTAAAATATAGCTGAGATTATTGAGCCATAATACTATAAGCAATTGCTTCTGCAATTACTCCTAAAAAAACAAGATCTTTTTTTGTAAATTCTTTAGCATTTATCCCTGGAACTTTTGCAGAAAAATCTACAAGATTTTGATAATCATTTTCATTCATTACTTGTTCTTCAAATTTACCAGATTCTTGATATTTTAATACAGCATTAATATTTTCTCTAACATCTTTATCTAAAGCTCTATAGTGTTTTTCTGGATGTTTATATATTTTTAAAATACCTTCCTTATCTTCTTCAGTGACTTTATTCCAATAATCTCTTGTTTCCTTTTGTTTATCTTGGGGTAAACTATCCCATTCATTTCCAAGATAATTTGTAAATTCAGAGAAATCATCTCCATTAACATAACCTTTTGAAGTATTAGTAACACATCCACTAGCTAAAGCTAAAACTCCTAAACTTGCGCTCCCTAAAAATTCTCTTCTTGTTTGCATTTTAATCTTTTAACCTTTATTTTAACTACTATTAAGTAAATACTATTATATTTAAATCTTTCTAATTAATCTATTTAGTTATGAGTAACAAACATAAAGGAAGTAATAATGAAAGAGAATTGGTTAGAATGTTCTCTGAAGATGGATGGAGAGCTGCCAGAGTAGCTGGATCTGGAGTAAATGATGATTCTCCATGTGACATAATCGCAGGGAAGAAAGGGAAAAAACTAGCTATTGAATGTAAATCTACTAGAAAAAATATTCAATATATATCTAAAGAACAAATGAGTGATTTTGTGGTATTTTCAAATATGATGGACTTAAAACCAGTAATTGCTCTAAAATTTCTTAGAGAAGGTTGGCTTTTTGTGGATCCAAAAAAATTAAGAGATACTGGAAATAACTGGGCCATTTCCTTAGAAGATGCTAAATCTAAAGGAAAAAGATTTGGACAATTAGTTGAATAGAATTGAATGGAAAAAATAAAAGAATAAGATAACAAAGTAAAAGTCAAAATATAATTAAAATGAAAAAATATTTATTGATTTTAATTTCCCTGATAGTTATGTTATTAATATTTAATAGTATAATTTTATATCTTTATTTAGCAAAAAATGAAAATAATTTGGGCTCGAAAAATATAAATAGTGATAAAAATCCTATATATAAATCTGAGAATCAAAAGATTAAAGAATATTCGTTATATATTTTTATTGGATTATTTGCCTTAATTTTGATTTATCAGGTTTTAATTTGGATGAGGAAATAAAATGAGTGAGAAAAAAATAACTGTATCGTTTATAATAGAAATAATGGGAAGACCTCCCGAACATATCATAGATGCTCTTAAAGAGCTAATTGAGAAGATTAGCAAGGAAAAGGGGGTTAGTCTTGTTAATCATAAAATTCATGAGGCTAAGGAAATTGAAGAAAATCAAAATGATGATAAAACTCAAAAACTTTATACCTCTTTTGCAGAAGTAGAAGCAGAATTTGATTCAATTGATAGTTTAATGATTGTTGTTTTTAATTACATGCCCTCACATCTAGAAATTATAAGCCCTGAAGAGATAGTTTTAAAAAATGAAACTCTTGCAGAATTAATGACTGGGATAACATTAAGACTTCATAGATATGATGAAATTGCTAAAAAGATGATTATGGACAATAAAATACTAGAACATAGATTAAAAGAAATTGTTGATGCTATAAAAGACAAAAAGCATATTGAAATTGTTGATGAACCAAAAGAGGAAAATAAAACTGAAAAATCTGAAAAGAAAAATTCTAAAAGAGATAAAAAGTAAATGATAAAGGAAGTATCCTTTATGAACCTCTGAATAAGTTAAATAAAACTAAAAAGGTTTAAAAAAGACTTATTTATAGGTCTTTAATGAATAATCTATATAGAACAGTTATTAGTGGATTTTTAATTTTAAATGTGGGATGTGAAACCACTTCTTATCTAGACGATAAAATAGGAGAGACTATAGATAAAAGAGGGAAACACTGGACAGAAAGAGGATTTCCAATAAAAGATAGAGAACATGGATATAGCAATCATTCAGATAAAAAGTCTGAAAATTAGTATATACTCTAATATATACTTTCCAATATACAAATTTATTTATATTTCATTTAAGATATAACTAATTTTCAATTGAAAATAAACCTTTTATGAAAAGGTTAATGGGAATAAATTCCCATACTTCAGATTTTACAATCTAAAGTTTCCAAAATAACTTTTAAAAACCAGAAGAATCAAAAGATTCTTTGAGCACAAAGTTTCAAAAAAAGCTTTGTGAGTTACAAAACAAAACCTTTCGAAAAGGTTTCCAAAAAATATTTTCAAAATGATATCAAAAAATAGTCTATTAAATAAAATAGGGGGAATGATTTTAGTTGGGAGTTCTCTAATTTATTCTCCATTTGCTTATGGAAATGCTGGAGTTATTAATGAAGCACCTACAGTAAGTGCTAATCAGGCAGTTATTGGTTATCCTGCAACTGAAAAAAAAGATGAAGCTGAAAAATATAAAATAAAAGAAGATACAAAATATTTTGCCTTAACTGAAAAAAAAGAAACTTCAAATCCAAGAGTTTACGATCATTTAGAATTATTAAGAGCTACATCAGAATATCAACAAATAGAAGAAGAAAAAATTGAAAGAGGCACAGGGAAATATTGGATATTACTAAGCAGAGCTTCAGATATAGTTAATAATGCTATGACTGAAGAAATTCAAGAAACAGGAGCTGATGTTTTATTAGAATACAAAAGCGAGGGTTCTGATGGAAAATATGAAAATTCTGAATTTGATAAAGCTGAAAAATATTTAGAAGTTCCAGAAGGACAAAGTGATATAAAAATAATGGATGTTACAAATGATATTGTTAAAAGAATAAAATCAAAGCCATGTAACGATGATAAAGTTAAGCCTGATAAAAACAAAACAAAAAGTTCTATTGGGGATATTTGGTAGTAAACCCTTTAAAAAAGGGTTAATAGGAATAAATTCCTATACTTCAGATTTTACAATCTAAAGTTTCCAAAACAACTTTTTATATTTTTTTAAAGCTTACTTAACTTACCGCTTGTTTCAAATCTCTCTGAAAAATCATCTTCCCTTTTTTTAAGAATTCTATCAGATGAAGTTTTGGGTTTTTTATATTTGAAATATAAGAAAGCTCCTAATATCCCAAGAATAATCAAGACTGCGATTATTGCTAACCAATTACTTCCTGAAGATGATGATGAAGTTGAATTAAACTCTTTACACTGCCCAAGACAACAAAAACCTTCTAAAGAGTTTACATTAGACCCGCCTGAACAAAACTGACTTGAAGAACATTTATTTCCATTAAGCTCTGAACATGATTTTTTTCCAGGAATAGAAGTGTTTGATATGAGTTTTTCACCAATAAAGAACTCTAAATCAACTAGGTCTGATTCATTATTATATGATGAAAAAATAAACCCTGTATAGTTCCCTGTTTTAGTGAATGTCGCGGTAAAATTTATTCCAACACTTTCTCCAGGTTTAAGAGAATTTATTTTATTTTGGGGGATGAATAAATAATCTTTTA
Source organism: Nanobdellota archaeon (assembly GCA_038045565.1). Taxonomy (GTDB): domain Archaea; phylum Nanobdellota; class Nanobdellia; order Pacearchaeales; family GW2011-AR1; genus JACPLR01. The sequence goes on along the minus strand of JBBSXX010000152.1, from coordinate 7,277 downwards.
AATTTTCAGAAAGAGATATTGAAATGTCATTAACTTCCCTATCTCCAAAATTTTCTAAATCTATTGAATCAAAATATGATTCTCCTTTGTTTAGAATTACCTTTATTTTATTTTGAGTAAAGGATACTTTCCCCTCATTATTATTGTTTGAATTATTATTTTGAGTATTGGTGTTATTCTGTAATTTTATAATATTTACTGGAATTGTATATGAATTTCCTAATGATGATATTTTTAGATTGTTTAATGAAGTTGAATTTATCGATGAAATTGAAACTGGTATTTGTCTTATTGATTGAGGCTGGACAACTAAACTTGAGGCGTTATATCCTTCAAATCCATAATTAATATTTAAAACAGAGTTTAAATTATTAAAAACACTTATTTCAAAATTTTTAGTTGTTGAAATAAATCCAGGATTTACATTAAATTCTGATGTTTGATTTGATATTGAAAAATTTAATTCAAGGTCTGATTTTTTGAATTGATTAAATTCTGAGTAATATACATTTTTTATAATTAGTGTATAATTTCTTGATTCGTAGGGGAGAATTGCATAAATATAATATGTGTGGTTTATTTTAGAAATACCTAAATTTAAAGGTATTTGTGCGTTGTTCTTATAAAAACCAACATCTTCTTTCTTAATTGTTGTAATAACATTTCCATCAATTGTAGCCTGGAATGTCTCTCCTTTCATAAAATCTGTTTTAACAGGCTTAATTTCTAAAGAAGATACAAAAGTTATAGAAAATATCAATAAGAATAATAATAATATCAACAAACTCTTTTTTTTCATAAGTATGTTATATTAAATAGGTTAATAAATTTAATTAAATTTATTAGTAAAACTATTGCAGTCTTTTTGAATATCCATACAATAAAAAATTGTCTTAGAACTAGGGCCATTCCAAAAGCATAGCCAAACCTGTTGTTAACAGAGTTGTTGCCATTGACATTCAACCTGTTATCATCAAAGTTCCTGTTGGAATTGAGATAGGCAACAGAACTATGTAGCCCTCTTAACCTTTCCTAAAAAGGATCTTCTAGTCAGTGAGTTTGCTCAAAGGAAGCACCATCTTTTCATATTTCACATTGAAACTGTTACTTAATGTCAAGATTGAATTTCATGACTTAAAACATCAAAAACTTAGGGTTTTTGTGGCTTTAAATTTGTATAACAAATTTAAAATAAATCTAAATGATGTGCTAGTTAATAGGCATGTAGCCCTAGCAAGGCATTAAGCCAAACTAAGACAAAAAAGATAATTATTAAGAATTAATAAACTTTTAGTTACTATTAATTTTTTGGTACGACGCCTTCGGCGTTCACGTTACGCACCCCAAAAGCATAGCCATACCTGTCGTAAACAGAGTTGTCGCCATTGATATGAAACCCATTATCAACAAAAGAGTTCCTGCAGGAATAGAGATAAGCAACTCTTAAAATAGGTTCTTTAACTTGATCAAAATCAAAAACATTAACTCCTTTTCTATAAAATTTTTGCGAGGATATTTCTCTAAGATTTTCTGCTACTTTTCCTTCAGAATGTTCTAGTAATCTTGCCAAACCACTTTCTGCAAAATCTCCAGAATCCTGAATTCCTTGTTTAAAAGTTTCGTAAGGAGCAAATCCAAAATCATGTAAGTTATTTGTATCTGGAACTAAACAAATTCCTTCAATTCTTTTAACTCCATTTAAATAAGATTTAAGAGTTTCTTCATCAAATATTGGATTTCCATTTTCATCTTTTGGAGGATTTGCAAAAACTCCTTCTGATGTTCTTGCTATCAATCCTAATTGCAACCAGCTTGGATTAAAAATTTCTTTCTTAGCCATTTCACCAAATTTATAAGCAGAAGCTGAAACAGATTCAGATGTAGTTGCAGGGCTGAATGAAATTTTATGGAATAAAACTGAATGATAATGATCTTTTTGCATTTCTAATACATTAGCTGAATAATTATTTGGTCCAAAAGCAGGATAACGAACAACTAATTTTCCAGCTTTGTGTGGAACTATAAGTAACTTTGTCTCTGGCAATAAATTCCTAGGTTCTGCATCAATTATTCCATATTCTGTATTTTCCATATTTTATTGATAAAGAATCTGTTTATAAACTTTTCATTTTATAGACATTTAGTAGTGGTAACAAGATTTAAAAATTGAAAAATTCTACCATAATAGCTAATTACTTACTCATATCTTTTAACTTTTTAAGTGTGTCTTCAAACTCTTTGTCTTTTCCTTGAGCTTGAGAGCTTCTTGGAGGAATTGGCCTTTGCGTAGGCATTTGTCTAGGGAATACCGGTCTTCCAAATCCTTGACTTCTTACCGGAGAAGATGGAGGGAAGAATGGAGGTCTTGTCTCTCTAGGAGCTGGACCTTTTCCCACGCCTGATTTTTTCTTAAAGATAAACATCCTTATTCTGTTTCTGAAAACTATTGCTAACACTACTAAAATAATAAGTATTAATAAAACCCAAATCCACCATGAACTTCCTCCTGAACTTGAAGAACCGGAATCTAAAGAGCAACAAACTCCTAAACCATTACAACTCAAAGATTCTTCTTGTTCTCCAGAAGTGCATGCACTCTTACATTGATAGTTAGCTAATTCGCACGCTGATTGTTCATTAGCAGGTCTTAATTCACATTGAGAAGAACAGCAAACAGCAGATTCAGAACTTTCTAAAATATCTGATGACTGAGGACATTCTTCATCAAAATCACATAAAAATCCTGATTGCTCTTGACATGTTTTTTCCTGCACTTGAGCAGAACAACATACTTTTGTTCCAGAACATCCATTATAACTTTCAAGAACAGAACCTTCTGCATCTAAACAATCTATTCTAGGTTCACAAAAATTATTAAATGATTCACAATCTCGATCTTCTCCCTCTCCAGATCTACATAATCCTCCAAGACATTTTTTTCCCAAATCACAATCACTATCTGAATTACATTCTGGATTTTGACTTGAGGATGTTGTTGACCATCCTGAATATAATAATAATCCTGTATCTTTAACATTTCCCCAGCAGCCTTGGGAGTTTTGAGTTTTTCCATCAAGAAGATAGTCTTTAGCTGCATCAACTTGTTCTGTATTTTGATCTTGTAAAGCTAAAAATGCTAAAGCAGTATCATAAAATTTTCCATGTGTACTCACTTGCCAAAATTTTCCTTTAAAATTTTCCTGCAATATATTTTGAAGGTATTCTTCTGAACCAGTCGTTATATACAAGAAAGCTTCAGGAAAAAATTCTGAGTTTTCATCTGAAAATGATTCTAAATATGGCAAGTAAATGTCAACATCTTTATTTTTCTTTGTTAAAGCTATTGATGCCCATAAACTCCCCTCATAATTGCAGACAGTACCTTCTTTAAAACATTTGTAAATTACTTTTTCAATCAATTCTCCGCCTTTGACACTTGATTGGATATTTTGAGAAACATGAATTGTTTCAGAATTTGATGATTTATATAATAAAGTTGTTGAAAAATCTTTGTCACAAGAAATTGTAAATTCTTTCTCCAGACAATTTGAAGAAATTTTTAACCAGTATCCATTTTCTGAAATTGAAAAACAGCTACCCCCAATAGATCCTATTTTTTTATTGCCTAAAATATTTGCATTAACATTTGTAGAATCATAGTTTATTGAACAGGTTGTTGCTTCACTAGCCTCAATTTCAAGATACCAAGAAAGATCAGCTACTGTTTTTGTCTGATTTAATAACCATGAAACTATTTTATCAGTTTGAGAAGATGATGCTCCAGATTCTTCCATGGCAAGTAAAGCGATAGATGTTTCTTTTAACTTACAACTAGATTTTGGCCAGCATTCTCCGTCTCTAGAAGCTGCTAAAAAACTTTCTCTGCAATCTTTATAATCTCCTAATGATAGCAAGGCAGAGGCCTGTTCATCACTAGTTAATTTTGAACAATCATCTCCAACTCGATCTTTTACACATTGATAAGCTTTATCTAGATTATCTGATGTGGAATTTTCCTGTGCATAAACATTTGATATTATAAATAGTGTAAAGATAACAGATATTATTAAAAAATATTTCCCCCTTTTATTCATAAATATTTAAGGACTGGAGAGTTTAAAAAGTTTTATCTATCTAGATTTAGTTTTTCTTAATTTGTCCCTTGAGCAACTTCCAAAGCTTGTCTAAAATATTTCTTGGTATTGGGATTGGAATTGCCTTTTGATTATTAAGTTTCTCAAGTTTTTCTCCTAAAGAAATACCTACGAGATTATTTCCTAAATTAATCTGCTCTTTTACTTCCCAAATAATAATTTCCCAATTTATTTTATCTTTCTTAATGATTGTAGCAATATCTTCTAAATCTTTTGTTCTTGAGGTTACACTTTTCATAATTATAATGTCATGGGAATCTGCAACTTTTATTATAAGATTTTTACCAAACTCATGAACTTGTTTTGCCCTATTTTTCATTTTTTCAGAAAATGTTGAACTAATAACTTTATTCATAAATAAATCAAAACGAGCATTACTTAATTCAAGTATAATGGGAACATTATTCTTAAGGCCATAGACTAGGGTTGTATCTAATTCTTTAGCTCCTAACTTTCTAAGCGCAATTATAAATTCTTCTCTATCACTTTTTTTATTAAAGACAAAATCAATATCTAATGTTGAATCTTTAATACTTTTAAGCATCATTGCAGTACCACCTATTGCATAAACAACTATCTTTTTCTCCAGAATATTTCCAATAGTTATTAGGATTTCTTCTTGCTGTTTTATATCAATCATCTTTTATATTCCTCTAAGTCTGCAAGATTTAAGGGGATATAAATTTTCCACTTTTGTTCTATATCTTTAAAATCATCTGAAGAAAAATGTTCAATTATATATCTAGATTTTTTAGTCTTTCTTTTTTTTGCCAAATTTATGAATCTCTTAGGCATTCTTTTTACTTTTTTGACAACTTTTCTTGAAACCTCGTAAAGAGCTACAACCTCATTTACCAAATCTTCTTTCTTTGCTAAACGATATAATAAACTCCAGTTAGTTATTTTTCTAAACAAAGCCAAAGAAGCAATTAAATAACGAATATCTTTCTTCTTTATAGCATAAATAAGTGTTTCTTCATAAGAAGGAATTCTTCCATGAATATAATAAGGCTCAGAAGATACAAGCCCAACTGGAGCAAATTTATTAATTATTTCTGTGTAGCTTATTCCTTTTTGTTTATTCTTTAATGAAATGTAGTAAACTCTTTTTTTTCCTACACCATAAGAAGTCTTAACAAATCCCAGTTTTCTTAAACGATGTATAACATAAATAGCTTTAGCTCTGTCTATCATAAGCTTTTTACTAAGAGTTTCTATTGTTTCATAACCTTCAAGCGATTGTTCTAATTTTTCATACTTATTAGTTCCTTTTATCATTATTAAATGTATAATATATAATATATAAACTTTTCTATTAGTATAGTTAATAATTAAATGTATGGATATTAATATATAAAGAAAGTCTTTATTTGATTATTTATTTTATACTAATGTTTAATGTAATTAGGTCTTAGTTTTTATTTTTGAAGATTTTTTTGCAGCTTTTTTATTTTGATCATAAGGATTAGCTTTTCGTGCAACATATATAACTGGATTTTTAGTCTTTTCAGACAGATCGTCCATTGCAAAAACCCCTATCTCTTTGTAAATTTGATTATCAAAATTTGGAGGCATTATTGCAGGATGTTTTGAATGCCAAATTAATTGAGCATTAATATAACCTTGCTTAAGAAGAGGTTTATTTTTAGTATTCCATTCATTTATTTTCTTTTCCACATCTTCAAGAGGATATCCGAGAGATCTATAGAAGTTCATCAGAACAAAGAGTGCTCTTTTTTTCCCATCATCCATACCTTCTAATATCCTATTAATTACTGGAGGAAATTTATCTTCGCTGAGATTTTTTAAATTTATTTCGATTTTTTTAAATTCTTTATTCTTTGTCTGAAATTCATTATCAGAATTAGTGAAGTCCAATTTTTTATCTTTAACCTGTGATTTTTGCCAGTCTATTGAATTTAAAAGCAGATCTTTTGCTTCATCTTTTTTAGGTTTTGGTGAAAATTCAAATACTTTTGCTTTAAATGGATCTGCATCCATTATTTGAAAAGAATCTATTTTATTTTTATCAATAACAATACTAGAAAGTCCTGTCTTTTCATGAAGAGAATATGGCATCCTAAATAAATGTCTGGAAGAAACTAATTGAAGATCTAACCCTAATAATTTAAACAGATCTGTGGAGATAATTGTTTCATTAAAATTAGTTTTTGAACTTAAAGAATCTAAATCACAATAATTACATTTGTAGAATCTTATTTTTTCTTTTTCAAACATGATAGATTTGCAGCCGGGGCATTTTTTAGGTTTATAATTTATTAAATGAGATTTAAATGTTTCAATGTGCGAAGGATAGCATTTATCACATCTTAAAGTTATAAGGAAGTTCTCTTCTGCTATATTTTTGCAGTTCTCACATCTAATTCCTGTAAAACCCCCAATTTTCTCTAAATCATGCTTCATGTCTTTTATCAGATCTTCTAGAATCGGTCTTGAGAGCTCTTTTAGGTAAGAAACCACCGCCCTTGGCCATTCAGGAAACATATCTTTTGTTTTAATTCCGTTTATTTCCTCAGGAAATGCCTCCCATGGAACAATTATATGAAATCCTTTATTGCCTGAAAATTTTATCCCTGCATTTTTTACACCTTTAAATTCAAGCGCTTTTATTATTGCTTGAGCTGCTTTTTTACTATAATCAATCCACTTGCAATCAATATCTATTATAAGATCCCAGCCAGACCTTAATTCATTTAATTCCTCCCCCACTAAACCTACTGAAAGATTTAAGGGGTCTGACCATATTTCTTCAGAGCAGTGAAAACTGGTAGCTCCTTTTTTAACCATTGAAAGAATATCTGCATTATATTGAAATGAGTCTGGTCTTTTTCCAAATCCTTCAAAATATTTTGGGGAAATTTCTCTATTTTGTGAAAATTTAAAGATAGCATCTAGGACATCTTTTCTCTGGTAATAAGAAAGTGCAAGTGTCTTAACGCGCTCTTTTTTATCCATTTAACATCCTAGCTAAAGTCTTTTAAATAATTTTATGTAGGCAATATAGTTAAAAATCTCAAAGAATCGTTGATTCTTTAGGTTCCCAAAAAAATACCCTACATGATTGAACCTCTATGTCAAGAATGAGATTCTTGATCACTCTCA
>JBBSXX010000151.1:0-7412 GCA_038045565.1 Nanobdellota archaeon | reverse complement strand
TGTTTTTTATTTAGTTGTTAATTTAACTTATTTGAATTGCGAGACAGCCTGCTAAAGCAAGACCTTTGAAAATTTGAGAGTTATGTAATCATACCATATTTAATTATAAGACCCAATAAATTCTACTTAGTATTGTTACCTATATTTTATCCTTGTGCCAAGAGCACAAGGTATTGTGGAAGAATAAAAATAATCTATTCTTCTTCTGGTTATGAATTCTCATTCAATTATCTTATTAATTTCCCTTTAAGAATCTTTAAATATATCAAAACTTTAAATTAAATATGTTTGAGATGATACTTAATCCTAAAAGGTCTGAGAGAAGGCCATGGGAATTATTATTTGTTGGATTTTTTTATGCAACCATATCTATATTGCTGGTTCATTGGATTTTTTCTGGAGACCCAGTGCTTTCAAAATATTCTGGAATTCTCATTGTAACATTTTCAGTAATGCTTTCTATGCCTTATGTATATTATACTATAAAACTTGAAGAATACAAAGATCTCCATATTCAGGGTAAGTTTAGACTTCTTGAGGAACATTGGAAAGCTATAGCAACATTTTTATTTTTGTTTATTGGATTTATAATAGCTTTTTCATCTTGGTATATTATACTTGGATCTCCTGATAATTTAAGAGCTCAAATTGAAACTTATTGTTCAATAAATTATAGGGAGAGTTTTTCTAATTGTGTTACCCAACATGGAATAACTCAATCAAATGTTACTGGGTTTTCAACAAGTTTATCTTTTTTCAGTTCAATTTTTATGAATAATCTATATGTTCTTATGTTTGCTATAATTTTTTCTTTAATTTTCGGGGCTGGAGGTATATTCATTTTGACTTGGAATGCAAGTGTGATTGCAGCAGCTATGGTTATTTTTTCAAAATCTGAATTAATTAATCTGCCTTTGAGTCTTGCAAGATATATGATACACGGACTACCAGAAATTGCAGCGTATTTTATAGGAACTTTGGCAGGGGGAATTATTGGGATCTCTATAATTAAAAAAGAATTTAAAACTGATAAATTCTGGGCAATCCTTAGTGATGCTTTACTTTTGATCATTTCTGCAGTTATTATTCTTCTTGCTGCAGCAGCAATAGAAGTATTTATAACCCCTTCTTTATTCTAAAAATTAAGATTATGTCAAGAACTATACAATAAATTGTATAGCTTGTGTTAGTTCTTGAGCATGCTCAAGAGTTGTTTTTACTTTCTCACAAACTAAAATGGGGAGTTTACATAAAAACAATTCTTGACATATTAATCTAAATATTGGTTAAAAAGATGGGAAAATTTAGATGCAAAAGATGCAATTACTCTGCAAGCACTCAAAAAAATGAACTTCCAAAACTTTGCCCAAATTGTGGAGAGAGTGGAGGAGTAGGTTTTGAAAAAAGTGCTTCTGAGTTATTAATTGACGATGACTGAAAATAATGAAAAATCAGAAAGTGAAGAAACAGAATCTGATATAATTGAGAAAAGAAAAGAAAAAATAAGTGGACTTCTTAAAGTAAAAAAGGACTCTGCTTGGAGTATTTTAAGTTATTTTATTCTTGCAGTAATTGTTGGAATTTCTATATTTATCAGGACAAGAAACTTACAAGGGTTAAAAGATATAACAACCAATACATGGACTTTAGGGCCTGATTTAGATCCTTTCTTATTTTTAAGATGGGCTCAATATATTGTTGACCATGGAAAATTAATGTTAATAGACACCATGAGATATGCTCCAGTAGGATATAATGTTTCTGGAGAAGCAAAATTATTGTCTTATTTAATAGCTTGGTTTTATGATATTCTATCTATTTTTAATAAAGATGTAACCGTTACATATGCTGCAGTTATATTCCCGGTATTTATGTTTGCGCTTACATGTATTGCTTTTTTCTTTTTAGTTAGAAAGATTTTCGAAGATTCATTTGAAAATAAATCTCTTCCCGGAATAATTGCCCTTATAGCTACTTTCTTTTTAGCTATAACTCCTGAAATACTCCCAAGAACAATTGCAGGTATCCCTGAAAAGGAATCTGTCGGATTTTTGCTTATAGCACTTTCTCTTTATTTCTTTATTTGCTCATTTAAATCAAAAAACTATAAAGGAAGTTTAATTTATGGCGCTTTAGCTGGAATAGCCACAGCAATATTGGGGCTTGTGTGGGGGGGAGTTACATTTGTATTTTCAACTATTGGATTATCGGTTTTTGTCTTTTTTATGCTCGGCCAAATAGATAAGAATAAACTCTATGGTTATGTTTCATGGATTGTGTTTTTTATGCCGATTAGTATGTTCTTTTCAACAAGGTATACAATAATGAATTATGTTTCTTCAACTTCAACAATGCCCATATTTTTGACATTATTACTTATCATTTTTGATTTATTTATTTACGATAGACTTAGTAAAATAAAATCAATAAAAAAACTGGAGGAAAAATATAAAATACCAAGACAGATTTTTGCTTTGGTATTAATTGGGGTTGTTGCTTTTATATTAGTTATTCTTGTGTTTGGATTCAAATTTATTAGTTATGAAATAAATGACGCCCTAACTAATTTATTAAAACCTTTAAGTGCAAATAGATTTACGATTACTGTTGCAGAAAATAGGCAGCCATATTTTAGTGAATTAAATTCTAGTTTTGGGCCTGTAATATCTAACATTGCTTTATATTTCTGGCTTTTTATAATTGGATCTGTTGCATTATTTTATAATACAATAAATAAGTTTGATAAAAAAGAAAGAACAGTTTTATTGGGAGGATATATAATAATGATACTTGCCCTTATATTTAGTAAATTTTCTCCAAATAGCGTATTAAACGGTGAAAGTACAACAAGTTTAGTAATTTATTTTGGAGGGGTTATTTTATTCTTAGCTTTATCTTTATATATTTTAATAAAATATAATTCTAAAGATAAAAAAGCATTATTAAAATTAAATTTTAACTATATCCTTATTTTCACTTTGTTCTTTATATCTATACTTGCTGCTAGAAGTGCTGTAAGATTTGTTATGATGTTGGTTCCTGTTGCAGGGATTATGGTTGGCTATTTGATTGTATCAACAACAAATAAGATAAATAAAAATAAAGAGGAAATGATTAAAATAACTTATATTATATTAGCTATTCTAATAATACTTACTTCAGTTTATAGTGCGTTTACATTTTATCAAATAAGCGTTTCTCAAGCTTCATCTTTTTATCCTTCTTCATATAACTGGCAATGGCAAAAAGCTATGGACTGGGTTAGAAATAATACAGATCAAAATGCTGTATTCAGTCATTGGTGGGATTATGGATATTGGATACAGAGTATTGGAAATAGAGCTACTGTATTAGATGGAGGAAATGCCATTGTTTACTGGAATCATCTATTGGGAAGGCATGTACTTACAACTCCCGATGATAGCACTGCTCTTGAATTTTTATATACGCATAATGCAACTCATTTGCTAATTGATTCAACAGATATAGGCAAATATTCTGCATTTAGCAGTATAGGTGCTGATGAAAATTATGATAGATATAGTTACATACCAACTCTAGCTATGGATTCTCGTGCAACTAGAGAAACAAAAAATGGTCTTTTATATATCTACAATGCTGGAATAGGATTAGATGATGATATAGTAATAGAAGAAAATGGCACGAAGATATTTTTCCCTAAAGAAACATCAGCTTTAGGAGCTGTATTAATTGAAGAAAAGAATAATGAAGGAAACAGCAGTGAATTAACTCAACCTAGAGCTATCCTAATAAAACAAAGTGGAGAACAAAAAGAGATTCCTTTAAGATATTTATTTTATAAAAATAAACTTTATGACTACCACTCTGGATTAAATGCTGGAGTATTTATTGTATCAGTTATACAGCCAGTGAATAATCAAATCCAGATGAATGATAAAGGGGCTTTACTTTATTTAAGTAATAGAACTGTTGATAGTTTGTTAGTTAGAAAATACCTTTTTGAAGAAGAGGGCAATTTCAAACTAGTTCATAGTGAAGACAATTTCTTAATTGCTGATTTAAAAAATCAAAATGTAGAAATTGATGATTTTGCTTATTATCAAGGAACTTTCCTTGGGCCTATTAAGATATGGGAAATAAAATATCCTTCAACAACTAGGTCAAATCCTGCATATTTAGAAACTGAATATCCAAATGAGGCTTTAAGACAAGTCAAATAATAAGTTTTTAAAATCAAAATTCCTCTAACAAATATGGAACCTATATTATTTTTATCAATAATAATTTCATTAGTAACTACTTTATTTTTATTTCCTTTCTGGATTAAAAAGGTCAGGCAAATAGGGCTTGTTTGGGATGATATGAATAAAACATCTAAAGACAAAGTAGCAGGGTCAGGAGGAACTATTGTTGTCTTGGGATTTATTTTTGGAGTACTTTTTTATGTAGCTATAAAAACATTTTATTTTAAGTCAACAGATAATCTAATTGAAATATTTGCACTTTTATGTGTTATGTTTATTGTTGCAGGAATTGGGCTAATCGACGACTTATTCGGTTGGCAGAAAGGGGGATTATCTGCAAGATCCAGAATTATTTTAGTTGCCTTTGCTTCTATCCCCTTAATGGTAATAAATGCTGGAAGTGATATAATTGCTCTGCCATTTTTTGGGCAAGTTACTCTAGGAATTATTTATCCATTAATATTGATCCCATTAGCAATTATTGCTACCTCAACAACCTTTAATTTTTTAGCAGGATATAATGGGTTAGAGGCGAGCCAGGGAATTTTAATTTTATCTGCTCTTGCTCTAGCTTCATTTATGACTGGAAGTACTTGGCTTAGTTTAATTGCAGTTTGTATGGTTGCTGCGCTTATAGGATTTTTATATTATAATAAAACTCCGGCAAAAGTATTTCCTGGAGATGTATTAACTTATCCAATTGGAGCCTTAATAGCAATAATGGCAATACTTGGAAATTATGAAACCTTTGCCATATTTATTTTTATTCCCTACATTCTTGAGACTATACTTAAATTAAGGGGAAGATTAAAAAAATCTTCTTTTGGGAAACCTCAAAAAGATGGTTCTATAAAAAATCAGTATGCTAAAATTTATGGTTTGGAACACCTCGCTATTTATCTGCTTGAAAAAATTAAAACTTCAAAAAAGGCATATGAATGGGAAGTTGTAATGTTAATCAACCTGCTACAAATAATATTCATAGTTTTTGGATTTGTAATGTTTTTATAAAATGATTAAAAAGATATTTTCTAATGAGTTAGTAAAGGGTAGTTTGGTGCTTTTTGTAACTTTTAATATTTTTAATGTATTAAATTTTATTTTCCAATTTTCTATGGCCAGGATGCTTGGGCCTTCTGATTTCGGAATACTTGCTTCAATTATGACTCTTCTTTATTTTTTAGCTTTACCTTCAGAAAGTATTCAGACAGTTGTCTCTAGATATACATCAAAATTTAAAGTTGAAAATAATGATGGTAAAATAAAAAATCTATTATTTAAATCTTTAAAAAATGGGTTATTTGCTGCTTTAGTTTTATTCTTGGTTTTAATGCCATTATTTTTTGCATTTGGATATTTCTTGAATATACCATTTAGCGTAGTTGCTTTATGTGGGTTAATGTTATTTCCATTTTTATTAATACCTGCAACAAGAGGAGTTATGCAGGGAATGAAAAAATTTAATGCTCTTGGCTGGAATATGATCTTTGATTCATCTATTAAGGTAATTGCTGCTATCTTACTTGTTTATCTTGGATTCGGCATTTATGCTGCAGTCGGAAGTATTATAATTGGGGGGCTAGCTGCTTTATCAATTTCATTTATCCCCTTAAAAAAGGTCATTAAAAGTAAATCAGAAAAAGCTGATTTTTCTGGCATATATAAATATGGTTCCCCAATTATAATTGTTTTACTTCCAGTATTATTAATGCAGAGTATTGATGTATTTTTGGCAAGAAGATTTTTTTCTGCAGAAATAGCCGGACATTATGCTGTTGCTAATCTAATAGGGAAAATGATTTTCTTTGGAACTTTAGCCATAGCTAAGACAATGTTCCCAATAAGTTCTGAAAAGTTTGAAGATTCTGGGAAAGATAATGAAAAAACAAGGAAAATATTTTATAAATCTTTAATTATGGTTTTAGGATTATGTTTTTCTGCATTAATAATTTTATTGTTATTCCCAAGTTTATTGATAAGTTTATTATTTGGCAAAGAATATTTAGAGATAACTGGAATTGTATTTAATATAGGCATAGCTTTTACATTTATATCATTAGCTAATATCTTCCTACTTTATGGCATTTCAATTAATAGAAAGATTAATATTAAATTTATGTCCTTGTTTGTAATTCTTGTAATTTTTCAAGGATTTTTGCTTTGGTTTTTGAGGGATAGTTTATGGAATTTTTCAATTGGAATGATAATATCAAGTCTACTATTGTTTATTGGAAGTTTATTTGTTGTTAGAAGAAAGGGCTAGACTTTATTCTGCAACTTGAAGTCCATCAATTAAAGTTGTTTTTCTTTCTTTAGATTTTAGAGCCCACCAAAATTTTAGTTTTGCTGCATGTATGTAAGCTAGGGCTTTTGTTGAAAGAGAAGAATCTTTATGAAAACCTTTTTCTGGTTTTGGTAATTTGATAGCTTCTCTTAAAGATTCTTTTAATGTTTCTGAATCAGTTAAATCTAAATGTGGTAACAGTGTCCAGCTTCTGCCTATTTCTGAAATAGAATGTCCTCCAGATGTAACAAGTGATCCTAAATTAAAATGTAAATGTTTGGTATTCATCATATCATGAAATAACTTAGCATTATTATTTGAATCTCTCTTTATTGAATAACTACCATTAAATGTTTCAACAGCATCAACCTGTCTTAAAGCTTGTTCATGTCCTGCAAGATATTTAAATAATCTTTGACTTTGAGGAGCAATAATAACTGCTTTATATTTTTCATGAGCGTCTTGAATCATTTCCCCTATATCTTTTCTTCTTGGAAGATACCTATTTTCTGGTATACCGAAAGCTAAAATTGATGCAGAATCATCTTGAGTAAAAGTTCTAACTCCCCTCAATACTAATACTTTTTTTGATGGTAAATAAACTGCATGTCCAAAGTCTTCATATGCTAAAAAAGCTGTATTTCCCTTGAATTTTGAATATCTTTCTTCATGAACCTCCACTATCCCGACTACAGAATTTTCCCCCATTGATCTTTGGGCTTGATTTGCAATCCTTTCAAAACATTCATTTATTACATTATCTGTTTGAGCATAATTATGCAGGTCAGCTTTTACTAATATTTGTTCTTCATAAAATCCCATAGAAAAACCATTAAATACTTGTTTTTAAGATTTTCCATACCTTTTTTATTTCAAAATCTGATACAAAAGCCTTTAAATTA
>JBBSXX010000150.1:0-20347 GCA_038045565.1 Nanobdellota archaeon | reverse complement strand
AGATTAAGGAGTTAATCTATCTCTATCTCTTGGGAATAAAACAGCTTCTCTGATATTAGGCAAACCTAAAATTAACATTGTAATTCTTTCAAGTCCAACTCCCCATCCAGCATGAGGTGGAGCTCCAAATCTAAAACTATCAACATAAGCTTTGAAATCTTTTGGATTAAGTCCTTTAGCTTTTAATCTCTCAATTAATAATTCAGGAAGATGAACTCTCTGTCCTCCAGAACTTATTTCCATTCCTTGGTAAATTGCATCAAAACCATAACTTAAATCTTTACCCTTAGGCATAATATAAAATGGTTTTCCAGCCAAAGGCCAATCATGAACAAAAACTATAGTATCAGGATATAACTCTCCAAGTTTTTTCTCCGCCTCTCCACTTAGATCATCTTTACCAACATGAATTTTATATTTTTTCATCATTTCTGAAACTTCACTAAATGTTAAATATTTAGTACTAGGAATTTTAAGTTTAACATTTAAAATATCCAATTCTTTTTTATTCAACTCTGAAACTCGCTTAACAATCTCCTGAACACATCTTCCTAAAACTTCCATTACAACTTTATCATCTGCAAATGCCTGTTCATAATCAAACTGTCTTGATTCATTTAAATGTCTAATGGTATTATGTTTTTCAGCTCTCCAAACAGTAAATATTGCAAAAACTTTTTCCATTGAACAAGCTAACATTTGTTTATACAACTGACAACTCTGAGAAAGGCAAGCTTTTTTCTCAAAATACTGAACATTAAACAAATCAGTCCCACCTTCACTTGAAGATCCAATTATAGATGGAAACTGAGCCATTACAGCTCCTTCTTTTATCATAAATTCTACATATGCCTGCTGTATAGTCGACTGTATCTTGAAAATAGCCTGAGTCTCTTTTCTATGTAAATCTAAAAATCTATAATCAATTCTTTTTGGAAGTTCTGTTTTTGAAAAATCAGAAACATCAATAGGCAAGGGATGTTCTGCTTTAGCAATTAACTCAATTTTCTCCACAAGTATTTCTTTTCCTCCAGGAGCTTGTTTACTATCTTTTGCCTCTCCAACAACACTAATAACGCTCTCTCTATTAAGTGTTTTCATTAACTCAAAACTTTCATCATCTGTTTCAGATTTAACACCAACAAGTTGAATTTGTCCAGAAACATCTCTTAAAACAACAAACCTAACTTTAGAAAGGTCTCTAACCTCATGAACCCATCCTTTCAAAAGAACTTTTCCTTTCTTTGAAAAAGCATCAGAAATATAATTTCTTTCCATCTCACTAAATGATTCGTCCTTATTTGACGTTTTGTTCTTAACCATATATTTCTCACAATAAAGGGATTTTTAAAATTATCCTTTAACATATTTCTTAAGAATATCACCAACTTCTTTTCCAGAAACTTTTCCTTTAAAATTAGCCATTATCAATCCCATATACCCTCCAGCAGAAAGACCAGGCTTTTCCCTAATAAGTTTAATAACAAACTCCTCAATCTCATGTAAATTAGCTTTTTCAATTTTAATAGCCTCTTCTATACTTTTACCTTTAACAACCTCAAGTAAAATATCTTGGATATCATGTTTCTGAATTTTTCCTTTATTCAAAGCCTGCAAAACATGTTCTAAAACATCCAAAGTTAATTTAGAGTTTATCTTTTCAACGGAAATTTTTTCCTTAACTGAAAATTCTTTTGGCCAGAGAACTAACATTTTCGCAATTAAATTAGCATCTTTATTTATTTGTAACAATTCTTTAACCTCTTCAATTTTTCCCTCAGATAATATTAGATTAATCATTTCTTGACTTAAACCTTGAGCCTTTAATTCTTCTTTAATATCACTTCTAAGTTTAGGGAGAGATTTCTTAATGTCATTTACAAAATCTCTGGAAATAAACAATAATGGAAGATCAGTCTCAGGATACATTCTTGCAGCTCCGGGCATTGGTCTTAAAAAATCACTAGTTCCATCTGGATTTGCTTTTCTTACTTCTCCATTTAATTTTTTCCCTTTAATTTCTTTTAATTGTCTTTGAATCTCCTTTTCAATTGTAATTCCAAACATCTTAACATCTTGAAATCCTTTTATCTCAACTCTTTTATGATTATTCACAGAAATATTAACATCCTGCCTTATAGTTCCAATTCCTCTTTTAACTTTACAAGCTCTTAAAATATCTCCAAGAGCTAAAGCGACTTCCTTAATCTGATTTTCAGCATTAATATCAGCTTCAGTAGAAATTTCAATTAAAGGAATTCCAAGTCGATCTAAATTATAAATTGTTTTATCTTTTTCTCTGGAAACTATTCTAGCAGCATCTTCTTCCAATGCAACACTTGCAATTCTTACCTTTCCAAAGCTAGTTTCAATAAAACCATTTTGAGCAATTAAAACAGTTCTCTGAAATCCTCCAGTATTACTTCCATCAATAACAGTCTTTCTCATAATTTGAGTTGCAGGAAGTATCTCACAATTTAATAACAAAGAAATCTGCAAACCTATTTTCAAAGCCTCCTGATTAATCATCTCTGGAGGTTCTTCATCTAATTCAACTAAACAAGTAGTATTATGATAGCCTTGATAAAAAAACTCTCTGTCAAGTGAAGCTTCATGCTTAACAGCTTCATCAACTTCTCCAGTTTCCCCAGCAATTGCATGAAGTTTTCTAACAATTTGAAAATCAGCTTTATCACTTCTTAAAACAGAAGGACAATTGCAAAATAACTTATTAGTATCAAGCTGCTGATGTATTTCAAGTCCAGCTTTTATTTTAACTTCTTTAGTTTCTTTATTCATAAGTATAGAAGAAAAAACTTATATTTAAAACTAATTAAGCAGCATAACTCCAAATAGGCAAGGGATTTCTTGGATCATTAGGAAATAATCTAAAAAAGTCATAAGGAGATTTTATACCTATATTTCTTAGATATCCAATATCATTTAAAGTATCCTCTGTGGGAAATCCAAAATTAGATCCGTCTCCACATAAATCCACTTCAACTTCTTCAAGTCCCCTTCTTGCATTTTCAAAAATATAATTATTACCATCTGAAACAATTAAGCCTTCATTAGTAACCCATACTTGAGGTTTATGGTCTAATTTCCCTAGTTGTTCTAATGTTAAACTAGAATAAAATTTTAAGGTATCTTTTCTTGGTACATCACTTGGTTGTAATTGGTTTATCTTAACTCTTGTCAAATTCATTTTAAAAAATAAAAACTAAATTTAATATATTTAATAATTTATAAACTTAATTATCCCAGCATTCCGGTATTGATTTAACTGAAAAAGAAACTCCAAACTTTTTACCAAATGTTTCAATTACATTTTTTAATTCTCGAGCACTTAAATCGCCACAAACTTTTAGATTCACACTTTTCCCATTTCTATTAATATGATTTGCTTGAACAGCTTTACCTCTTTTAGACTCAGCACTCTTTAAATTAGCAACAATACTCTTAATAGCTCCAAAGTTTCTTACTTTAGAAAATGTAACCTCATATATTCTATTTTGTTGAAGTTCTTCTTCCAATCTTTCAGCTGACTCTAAAACTTTTGATTCTATATAATTATTAAATAATATTATTGATCTATTTGAACTATTTCCAGTTTCCCTATTATTCATTAATTCAGACCAAGCAGAAGTTTCCCCATTATTCATTAATTCAGACCAAACAGAATTAAGAATTCCTATATAAACTTCTCTTTCTCCAGCATCAATTATTGCAGGAGGATAACCTCTTTGTTCTAAACAAAAATTTTGTAATAATCTTGCTGATCTACCATTACCATCACTATATGGATGAATTCTTATCATTTCTAAGTGTGTAAGAGAAGCTCTATCTACTGGATGAATAGAACTACCATTATTAATTTTAAATACTAAATTGTCAACTTCTGAATAAAGCTTTTCAGGATCTACTCCATAAAAAGATCCAAATTTAATTGCCTCCTTTCTAATCCCTTTTGACTTAGCACTAGGTTCAACAACTCTAACTAAACCATCTATGGTAGTAAGAGATATACTCTCTTGAGCTAAATAATTTCTTCCTGCTTCTAAATTACCAACATAGGTTCTTTTTAGGTTATCAATGTCTCTTCTACCTTTAACTTCATCAGACTCAAGTTCAATTGATGAAGAATGAGAATATGCTTCTTGTCTCATCTGAGCAAGAAAGTGTCTACTAACACAAGCAGAATATTCTGGATGAGTATTTATTCTTCCGACAATATTATCAATTTTAGCTAATGTCTTTTTTCCCATAAAAAATCAAGAGAATTTCTGCTTTTAAACCTTTCTATATGTCACCATTAAGTAGTTAAAATATCTTAAAGAAGTCTGTAAATTAACATTCTCATATTAAAACCTTCAAATTTTGTAAAGCTTTTTAGTTTAAATCTATACTTATCTTTTAATTTATTATAAATATTAGAATCAACTAAAATCTCTCCCTTTGAAGCATAATCATTTAACCTAGAAGCTAGGTTAACAGGAGGACCTATAACAGTAAGATCAGCCTTATAGCTACCCCCTAAATTCCCGTAAAGCACTTTCCCCATACAAATGCTTATCTTAACTCCTATCCCCTTTCTTTCAAGCTCATTTCTCATAGCCTGTTTTAATTGCAAAGCACTCTTTACAGCATTTTCTAGCCTATTCTCAGCATCTATTATCCCAAAAATACCTATAACTTGATCTCCAACAAATTTATCAACAATTCCATTATTCGCATTTATAACTTTAGTATACTCATATAAAGTCTTGCTTAAAAAAGCAAAAACTTCTTTTACATTTTTCTCATTACTCAATTTAGTAAATCCAGAAAGATCAGCAATCATAACAACAGCATCAATCATCTCAGGCTCTTTCAAAAAATCAGGGTTATCAAGCATTTTAGCTATCTGCCTTTTGTCAATATATTTCCCAAATAACTTCAACAGTTCTTCTCTTTCTTTAGACTTTTGTAAAACAAATTTAATCTGATTCTGTAAAACTCTTACAACTTCTATATTATGTTTGTCTTTTTCATAATTAATTTTCTTATTTATTATAATAATACTTCCAATATTCTTCTCTTTTTCTTGAATAGGTATAACTAAAATTCTTTTAATATCATCATTTAAATTACTAGCTAGAACATAATGTTTCATTAAATTAGACTTTTCAATATATCTAATAATCTCCAATTCATATTTATTCCATAAGATTTTAGACTCTCCAAGAAATTCTTTTCTACTAAAGCCATTATCATTTAAAATGAGAATAGAACTCTCAATTTGCAACAATTCTTTAAGTTCCAGAAGTATATTTTTCAAATCATTGGATAAATACTCTGCTCCATGTAATTTGGAATTAATCTTCTCAATTTTTTCTCTTTCTTCTTTAGTTAATAGTTTATACATTTTAAAATCAAATTAAGTATTAACAGAAAATAGCTTTTTAAATGAGTGGGTAAACTCAATAATGGTTAATTCAAGAATTGATCTTCACTTAATTTGTAATTATATTCTTTTGAAATATTCTCTAACATCTTTTCTTTAACTTTGTCTTTTCCCTTATTTCCGAAATTAGCTAAACACCAACTCATTTTTACTAAAGCGGTTTCAGGAAGAATATCTCTCAAAAAAATAACCCCTGTATCTTGAATTTCTCTTCCGACAGAATAAACATAAGGATCTAATTTTCCATAAAGCGTTTGTGGAGCAGCGCAAACCACCATTCCCTCTCGGATAATTTTTCTTAATTTAGGCAGCCAATTATTTTTAGCTTCTCCAGTTAAAACATGTCCAAGTCCAGACATTTCAATTACTAATCCTTTATAACCTTTAGATAAATAATATTCTAAAATTTCAGGATCCTGTCCAGGATAAAATTTAATTAATGCAACTTTATCAGAAAATTTCCCAATTACTTCAACTTTTCTAGAAAGATCTTTAATATTATAACTCGAAATTGTTTCTACTCTATCTGGAAAAATTTTTGCAACTGGTTCTGTGTTTATTGGTCTAAAAGTATCTCTCCTAGAAGTATGCATTTTTCTGACCTTTGTTCCAATGAGCCCATAACAATAATCATCAGATGAATTTGCATGGCCAACAAGTATAACTTCTGCAATTTCGCTAGTAGCAGCTCTTGTAGCACACACTAAATTAAGTCTAGCATCGCTTGAAGCTCTATCACTACTTCTCTGACTATAAGTTAATACAACGGGTTTATTTAAATTTCTTAAACTAAAACTTAAAGCAGCTCCAGTATATGCTAAAAAATCAGTTCCGTGCGTAACAATAATACCATCGACATTTTTGTCATTAAGATATTTCTCAGCTATCTCAGCTAATTTTGTCCAATCATCAAAAGCCATATTCTCAGAAGCTTTCATAAAGGGAACTTCAATTTTTGAAATATTAGCAATTTCTAAAAGTTCAGGATAAAGGCTCAATAACTCTTCAGCATTTGTAAGCCATCTTACAGCTCCAGTCTTTGTGTCTAATCTTGAAGAGATTGTTCCTCCAGTAGCAATTAAAACAATATTTGGAAGATCTTTCTTCTGTTTCTTTATTTCTTTTTTTTCCTTATCAACTTTAGTTTCATTTTTCTTCAATATTTTTACGTCTAAAATATCTTCTTCCTTAACCCCAATATTATAACCAGAAGTTAACTTAACAAGAATAATTTCACTTGAAGGACTTTCAAGAATTGTACATTGAAAGTCTCCTTTTTTTGTATGCAGTTCGACATAATTTCCGATCTTAAGTTCTTTAATATTCATTAAATAAGAAAATATGTTTAATATAAAAAACTATCTGATAGTTTTTTATTTCTTAGCAATTCCCCATAAAAAATTAAAGTAATGTCTAAAACTATCTGCTATTTTCTGATTTTTAATCATAAATACAAAAGGTTTTTCTTCCCATAAAAAAACATAAACATAATCTCCCATAATATCTATAGCTGCAGGGCTAATAAAACCATCAGGCATATACCTCACTTCAAAACCTTCTTTTTCTCTTTCCTTTCCAAGAGTATTTTTAGCTTTGTTATCAAAAATAAATTTAAGTTTTTGTTTCTTTTGTTTGCATTTAAGATTCATATTGGAGAGAAAGGTTTTAAGTGATTCTTGAGAGTGTTGTTGTTCTGAAAAACCTATAATCAATATTTCTCCCTTAACCGGGCAATCATCAATTATTTTTCTAAATGCTGTTTTAAACCCCTCAATGCCTTCATAAACAGCACTCACAATCTCTTTATTGTTTTCTTTATCCATTAATCTAATTAATTGAGGAACTAAACTTTCTACTTTTTTCTTCCTCTCTTCTTCATTCTCAATTAAAATCTTAGGGTTGGTTGCTTTGAAATGTTTACCGTCTTTCTGAACATTGTAAGATACAAATCCTTTTTCAATTAAAGAATTAAGAGATTCATAAACTCTAGAATTAGCAATTCCAGTTTCCTTTATTATTGGCCCAGTTGTTCTCTCACCATTTTTCAAAAGATAAAGATAAATCTTAGCTTCATTTCTAGAAAGTCCAAGTTCTTCCAAATTAATTTCCATATGACAAATAAAGATTATTTACTTATAAATCTTTCTCCCGAAAAGGAGAAACTTAATCTAAATAAGCAAAAACTTGCGCAATTCTATGAAACAAGTACTAGAATTGCCAGATTTAACTAAAAGTTTAATGGCAAAAATACATGAAGATGCACAAAAAGGAACATACAGAGTAAATGTAGATGGAATTTTAATAGATGTATTTCCTTATGTTTTTCCTCCAATTTCTCCATTTTCAAAAAGCAGTTATACTATTTACAGCCAATTTGGAAATCTAACTGATAAAAGGATTTTAGACATTGGAACAGGAACAGGTATTCTAGCTATTGCAGCTGCTAAATCAGGAGCAGAAAATGTAGATGCAGTAGATATATATGAAGAAGCTGTAAAATGTGCTAAACATAATGTTCAATTAAACAGTGTAGATTCTCAAGTTAGTGTATTTCAAAGTGATTTATTTAGTTCTATTCAAAAAAGAAACAAATATAATTTAATGATAGCCAATTTACCTATTCTTGATTATCCTGAAAATGATTTAAGATTTCATTCACTAAGTGATCCTAATTTCCAATATCATGAAAGATTATTTGAAGAATCTCCAGACTACTTAACAAAAAATGGGAGAATCCAAGTTTCCCATGCAAACCTATCGGAAGGAGGATTTGAAAAACTTGAATCACTAGCTAAAGCAAAAGGATTTAAATTAAAAGTAATACAAGATATAGAGAGTAATAATTACAAATGGAGAAACTATGAGTTTAAATTAAAATGATAAATTTGTTTCTAGTTATAATATGGATTTTAATAATTTCTGCTTTTTCTATATTTGGATCTATTTACACTAAAAAATATAATAGGCCAGATGCAATTATAGGATTATATGTTGCTATAGTGTTAATAAGCAATATAGTTGCGTATAAAATAGCTGCATTTAATCTCGGGTTTACAACTTTCTATGCAACATCTGCCACAATAATATTTGCTGTTACTTTTCTATTGACAGACATGGTTAATGAAAAATTTGGGAGGAAAGAAACCCAAAAGATGATTTTTATAGCATTCATTTCTCAAGTAGCAGTTGCTGTATTCATATTAATATCTATATACATAGATCCTGCTCCTTTTTGGCAAGATCAAGAAGCATTTTCAAAAATTCTTGGTTTTGCTCCAAGAATTATGATAGCAAGTTGGGTAGCCTTCCTAATAAGTGAAAATGTAGATGCATATATCTTCTCTTGGTTTAAAAAAACAACAAAGGGAAAACACTTATGGATGAGAAATGTATTTTCAAGTATTCCTTCAATGGCTTTAGATACTATTATTTTTGTTGTTATAGCTTTCTCAGGAATTCAACCTCTAATGCCATTAATAATTGGAGTAATAGTAATAAAGTGGTTAGTAGGAATTATTGATATTCCATTCATGTATCTTAATAGATGGATTATGAATAAATAAGATGATAATTAGAAATGCTACTTTAAATGATGCAAAGTTTATAAGAAAAATATCTATAGACTCCACAATAAAAAGAGATTCAAAAGAAAAAACTGGTTTTTTAGAATTTAATACCCTGTCAGAAAAAGAATACTCTAAAAGAATAAAATTAACTCCATTTTTTTATGTCGCAGAAGATAATAATGACATTATTGGTTTCCTTTCAGCATTTCCTAATAAACTTCTTAATCTAATTAAAAGTAATGAGCCAGAAGTATTTGAATATATGGTTAAACAAAAGGGCTCTTTTATTTATGGAGATCAAATTGCTGTTAAAAAAGAGTATTATGGAAAGGGAATAGCAAAGTTACTTTATACAGGATTAAAAAAAGATGCTAGAAAAGAAAGTTTTAGCTCAATCTTGGGGATAATATGTCATAAACCAATTAAAAATGAAAACTCTATAAAATTCAATAAAAAAATTGGGTTTAAATTAATAGATGAATTAAAAATTAAAGATTTAGTGTTTGGAGTCTATAAATTAACTTTATCCACCTAACTCTAATATAGCCTCTGTCAAATCACCTTCAGCATCTTCAAGTGCTTTTCTAGCCTTTTCCTCAGTTACTCCAGTTCTTTCCATTACAAGATCAATATCTGCTTGAGTTATTCCGCCTTCCTCTTCTTCTCTGATATCTCCTGAAATTTGAAAGCTCTCATTTCCAGACATATTAACTTTAACAACAGAAGGATTTTCAATAATAATAGTTCCCCCATCAGTTTTCTCAATAATAACTTTAGAAGCATCAATATCCTCTTGTTTTATACCCATTTGCTTCATAAGAGCTTGCATCTTTTTTGGGTCAATTCCAGGCATCATTTTAAACAGTTATAGGAAATAATGCTTTAAGTAGAATAACCCCTATAGCAACAATAACAATAATTCCAATAACATACTCTGGTTTCATCCTTATCTTACTATTATACTCTTCATTATACCTCATTAACCCACCGAAAACTCCGGGCATACTTATTGATTCATTAGCCATAAAAATACAATAAAATCACCATATAAAAACTTTACGATTAATAAAATTCTTTTAAAAACTAAAAAACCCACCTTTTTAGGATTAAAAAATCCATTACTTTTCTAAAGATTTTCTCATGCCCTTTAGAATTTGGATGTAAACCATCTTCAAAATCCTTTTCAGAAAGCAGCTCAAACATATCTAAAAATTCAATTCCTTCAGTTTTACACACATCTTTCAA
The DNA here is from genome assembly GCA_038045565.1 of Nanobdellota archaeon. Taxonomy (GTDB): domain Archaea; phylum Nanobdellota; class Nanobdellia; order Pacearchaeales; family GW2011-AR1; genus JACPLR01. The sequence continues at coordinate 10,090 of JBBSXX010000150.1, read as the reverse complement.
CTTGTTATTATATTTTGAAATATTTGCATTTGTATAATAAAAACTTCCCCACGAAACAGGATTTGTTTTTTCCTCATCAATCTTTTTCAAACCTAAAAAAACGAGCTTATTTGTATGTTTTTTAGATATTGAAATAATCTTCTTAATATTTTCTCCATACTTCTCCAAAGAAACCAAGTTCTTTCCTCCAGCACTTTCTGTTAAAGAATCATTATCTCCCATTGAAATTATAATTAAGAAAGGATCTCTTGCACTAGATTCAATTTCAATTCTCTTAAGCAAGTCTTCTGTTGTATCTCCTGAAACACCTTGATTATAAACAAAAAACTCTCCTTTCTTATCAAGCATTAATCTAAGCCTGTTTACCCATCCTCCTTTCTCTCTATCCCAAGCTCCCCAACTAGTGCTTGCACCAAAAATTAATATTCCTTCAGCCATTTTAAATTATGATTTGGGAACCTTTTCTAAAACCAGAAGAATCGTTAGATTCTTTGGCACCAAGTTCTTTTGAACTTTAGTGGGTTCAGCCATATTTTTTCAAAGAAGTCATAATTTATAGATTTATAGGAAAACCCTAAAAACCCAATCTCCCTACATAAATAATGACTGATTTTAATATTAAGGAAACAGAAGAAAAAATAAGAGAATTATGGGAAAAAAATAAAATCTATAAATTTAATCCAGATTCAAAATCTAAAATTTATTCTATAGATACTCCCCCTCCAACTGTTTCAGGAGAAATGCATATAGGCCATACATTTTCTTATGCTCAACAAGATTTTATAGCCAGATATAAAAGAATGAAAGGTTTCAATGTTTTCTATCCATTTGGAACAGATGATAATGGTATTCCAACAGAAAAATTAATAGAAAGACTAAAGGACATTAAAAGCAAAGAAATGTCTAGACAAGAATTTACAAAAATCTGTCAAGACACTTTAAGAGAAATCTCTCCAGAATTTATTCAATCATGGAAAAACCTGGGAGTTTCATGCGATTATAATATATTCTACTCAACTATTGATAAAAAAACTCAGAAAATCGCTCAGCAATACTTTCTTGAGTTGTATAAAAAGGGTCATATTTACAAGAAGGAATTTCCAATTATTTGGGATACAGAGTTTCAAACACCAGTTTCTCAGGCAGAACTTGAAGATAAAGAACAGGAAACTCTATTTTCAACCATAAAATTCAGATTAAAAGAAAATAATCAGGATTTATTAATAGCAACAACAAGACCAGAACTATTAGCTGCCTGCGTTGCTGTTTTCATAAATCCAAAAGACAAAAGATATAATAAATTAATTGGTAAAAAGGCGATAGTTCCAATTTTCAATCATGAAGTTCCAATTTTAGGAGATGACTCAGCCCAAATAGGTAAAGGAACTGGAATTTTAATGGTATGTTCTTATGGAGATAAATATGACGTAGAAGCCATAAATAAACATAAATTAAAACCAAGAATAATCCTCACAAAAAATGGCCATTTAAATCTTCCAAATACTCCTTACAATGGATTAAAAATAAAATATGCAAGAACTAAAATACTTGAAGATCTAAAAAGTAAAAACTTAATAGTAGAACAGAAAAAAATTTCTAATGTTGTAAATGTTTATGAAAAATCAGGGATAGAAATAGAATTCCTTCCAACTGAACAATGGTTCATAAAAATTCTTGATAAAAAATCCGAATTAATAAAACAAGGAAAGAAAATAAAGTGGCACCCAGATTATATGTTTAAAAGATACGAACACTGGGTTAACGGACTTGAATGGGACTGGAATATATCTAGAGAAAGGCATTTTGGAATTCCAATTCCAGTCTGGTATTGTAAAACTTGTGACCAAATTATCCTTGCAGATGAAAAAGAACTTCCAGTAGACCCAATAGAAACAAAAAAATTCTGTCCTAAATGTAAAAAACATGCATTTCCAGAAGACAAAGTTTTAGATACATGGGCAACATCTTCTTTAACTCCAGAAATAACTAGGGATTTAGTTAATAATAACAATGGAAAAATAAAAATTCCATTTTCTCTAAGACCCCAAGCTCATGATATAATAAGAACCTGGGCATTTTATACAATTGTTAGAAGTTTACTTCATGAAAAGTCAATACCTTGGAATGAAATAGCAATTTCAGGAAATGTTTCTTTAGGTGGAGAAAAAATGTCAAAATCTAAAGGCAATGTTATTAATCCAAAAACAGTAATATCAAGTTATGGCGTAGATGCATTAAGATACTGGGCCTCTGCATCAAGACTAGGAGAAGACCTAGACTATCAGGAAAAAGATGTAGTAACAGGAAAGAAATTTGTAACAAAAATTCTAAATGCAACAAATTTTGTATTTATGAATCTCCAATATCAAAATAAACCTCCAAAAATTGAAGAAACAGATCGTTTATTCTTAGAACAATTAAATAATACAATAAAAGAAGCAACTCTAGCTTTTGATAACTATAATTATTCAAAAGCCAAGTTTGAAGCAGATAATTTTTTCTGGAAAACAATGGCAGATAATTATTTAGAAATTGTAAAAAACCGAGTTTATAATGGAACAGAACAAGAAAAAGCCTCTGCATATTACACATTATACCATTCTCTATTAACAATCCTTAAGCTAATGGCTCCAATAACACCATATATCACAGAGCATTTATACCAAGAACATTTCAAGAAATATGAAAAAACATCTTCCATACATATAAACGAATGGCCAACAGAGTTTAAAATATCCTCAAAAAAATCTAAAGAAGATGATAATGTATGGAATAAAATGATAGAAATAATAACAAATGTCCGACAAGCTAAATCAGAAGCAAAGAAATCAATGAAAGCAGAAATAGTTTTAACACTAGAAAAAGACGATCATAAGCTTCTAAAGCCAGTTCTAAAAGACCTTATTGCTGTTACAAACAGCAAAGAGCTAAAAGAAGGAAAATTTAGTGTTAAGGTTCTTTGATAGTCAATATTTTAATTTAAATTGATAAATTTCTAAGCTTATTTTACCAATAGGTAAACCATAATCTATCTCCTTAGCTATTAACTTCTTAAAAGAAAAACCTGCATTTCTTGCAATATCAATTAAAAGATCATATCTACCGATAGTTTTTGAAAACCCGATTAAAATCCTACCATCTTTTTGTAAATAATTTTTACCTTCATCAAAGAACCGTTTTATTAATTTATACTTAGGATTAATTACGGATCTTTCCAAATCAGTTAAATTCTCTTTTTCTGCATAAATAAATGGGACATTCCAAAAGATTGTATCAAACTTATCTTGGTTACTAAGTGGGGAATATAAATCCCCTTCATAAATTTTTAATTTTTTAAGTAAATGATGCAATTTTACATTTTCCTCAGTGTTTTCAACAGCAGCTTTATTTATATCTATAGCAGTTACAATTGCTCCGGATAAAGCGGCAATAATTCCTAATATCCCAGTTCCACATCCCATATCAAGAAACTTTTCATTTTTGTTAAATTTCAGATTTTGAGCAAAAAAAGATGTATCCCTAAAATATTTAGGAGAAAATACATTAGGATAAACAAGAAAATGCTTATTGTTTATCTTAACTTTATAAGGGATATCCTCTCTTTGAGATTTTTTAAGTTGCTTCAAAGTAAACTCAACATATTTTCCATTCATTTTACTTTTGTTCATAACTTTGCAAGTTTAATTCAAAACCACTAATCTCATTAGCTGTTGGTTCTTTTGAAGGTAGTTCATGTACTCCTCCTCTAAAGGAATACCTTGTTACAACTTCATCTAAATTTCCAAAAGGTTTCTTATCAACATACACTGTTTGTTCAGTCTTACCATGAAAATACCTCTTGCCTCCTAAATATTCTCTTCTATCTTGATCTGCATAAAATAATCTTGGTTCTTGGTCTTGGATTTCTTCACTCTTACGTAAATGTTCGATAAATCCTGTACCAGGAAATCCAAATTGAACCCATAATGCTCCAACAACTATAAGTGGAAGACATCCTAACTGGCCTTTTTTCATTTCTCTTCACCTCCTTTTAATTCATCATTATAAACCCATAAAACAGCATTTGTTGAGTCTATATAACTTTTAGAAATTCCATTTGATTTCAAATTACCTCTTACCCATTTTCCCGCTTCAGTATATTGTTCAGGTGTTAAGTCTTTTTCCTCAAGTCCTGTTGAAAATAGAAAACTTAGATATCTTCCTATATCTAAATCATTCAATGCTGAAAATCCTAGTATTTTATCAAAGCAAAAATTCACAGGTATTTTATCCCCTTGTTTAACAGATAAACCAGCTTCTTGAAAACTTCTCTTAACATCATAAATATTTACAAAATTAGTTCTTCCAAATTTAGGATAAAGCTCTCTTTTCATTCTTTGAAAATCAGCTTCATAATCTTCTAAAACAACAATACCGCATCCATCTTCAGATAGTAAATCTCTAACCTTTTCTAATCCAGGAATAATTCCGCTTTCATTTTTAGGAAATTGATAAAGGGAGTGTAAAAATAATACCATATCATATTTTGTTCCATTTTTAGGTTCAAAATCCTTAAAAGTGGTTGGATAAATTGCGCCATCATACCTTTTCCCATTTTGGGCCATGTAAATTAATCTTTTGAAAAGTCCAACTCTTTGTTCATCAGTAGGTTCTATAAAGTCAACAGTTGGTTTAGTTAAGTAAACATCATGAACTCTTTCAGCAAGTAACATTGATTTTGCTCCATTTCCAGATCCTACATCTAAAACTCTTATATTTTCTTGAGCATCTTTTACTTTAGATAGTCTAGGAAAATATTTAGGTATTTGTTCAATAATTCCATTTACATCTGATTCATTCTCGCCAGAAGCTTCAAAAAAAGCTTCTAATCCTTCAACATATTGTTTTTGATCTTCCATTTTATTAACTACTAGATAGTTATTACATAAAAGATCAAGATTTAAATATAAGTTGTCATATATTATGACTACTAAAATGATAGAAATAACTGACCTGATAAAACTGGGAATGAATAAGAATGAAGCAAAAACTTATCTTTCTTTAATTAAATTCAAAGAAGCACCTGCGTTAAGAATAATCCAAGATACTAAATTTCATAAAAATATAGTTTATGATAATCTTGAAAAATTAATAGACAAAGGACTTGTAACATTTATACAAGAAGGAAATAAAAAAATATTCAAGTTAACTTCATCAAATGCAATAATAAACAATATTGAAGAAGAACAAAAAAGTTTAGAGCAACAAAAGAAAAAAGCCATAGAAATTACAAAAGAAATAGAAAAATCTCTTAAATTAATACCTCAAAAACAAGAGGCAAATATATTTAGAGGTGTAAAGGGAATAAAATCATTTTATAATGAAACGCTTAAAGGGGGGAATTTTGTAACATTTGGAGGGCCTCAAAAATCCATAGAATTAATGGGAGAAACGTTCTGGTATAATTATGATATAAAAAGAGCTGAAAAGAAAGTAAAAGCGAGGTTGATATTTAATTATTCTATAAAGCACCATGGGGAAAAGATAAAGAATAAATTTACCGAAGTAAAATATTTTGACAAAGAATTTGAACCAAATACAGAAACCCATATTCAAGATGATAAAGTAGGAATTATTGTTTGGAGTGATGAACCAATATTATTTTTAATACAAGACAAATCAGTAGCAGAATCATATAAAAAATACTTTGAAAATATGTGGAGACAGGCAAAACTCTAAACAATAATATTAATCTTTATTAACCCTCTTTAATTTCAAGTAATACTAAATAATTACGGCATTAACCTAAAAGGGAGATGTCGTAAATAAAGTGGTCCCGGGATTCATAAAAACCCGGTGGAGGTTTTTATACATGACAACCGCAAAATCAATGGAATTTCAGGAATTAGTGGATAAAGTTAAAGGCTTTAGGGGAAGACATACAGAACTTGTAACTGTGTTAATTCCTGCTGATTACAATGTTAATGCAGTTGTAAATCAATTAGAGTCTGAAAAGTCAACAGCAAATAACATAAAATCACGAACAACAAGAAATAATGTAATAGAAGCAATTGAAAAAATAATTAGAGAATTAAAATTAGGTCCTCAAAAATATCAAAATGGGATAGCACTTTATTGTGGAAATACTTCAGATGATGAAGGAAAACCAAATATTGAATTCTTTCATCTAGATCCCCCACAACCAATGAGAACAAGAATGTATCGTTGTGATCAGGTTTTTGTTACAGATCCACTTGATGAAATGCTTTCTGTACAAGAAGTATATGGTCTATTAGTTATTGAAAGAAAAGAGGCAACTATTGGTTTGTTAGAAGGAACTCAAATAAAAGTTCTTGAAAAAATGACAAGTGGAGTTCCTGGAAAAATAAAAGCGGGCGGTCAATCCTCCCAAAGATTTCATAGAGTAACTGAAGGAATGGCAAAAGAGTTTTTTAGAAGAGTTGCTGAATCAATGAAAAATCATTTTTTTGAAATGCCAAAACTAAAAGGCATTTTAGTTGGAGGACCAATACCAACAAAAGAAGAATTTTTAGAAGAAGGTCAGTTAGTTACAGCTTTAAAAAATAAAGTTTTAGCTGTAAAAGATATAGGTTATGCAGACGAACATGGTTTACAATTGTTAGTAGAAGCTAGTAGAGATGCATTAGCAGAACAAGAGATAACAATAGAAAAAAAACTTTTAGAAAATTTCTTTAACACTTTAGGAAAACATCCTGATAAAGCAGCTTATGGATATACAAAAGTAAAAAAGGCTTTAGAAATGGGGGTTGTTCAAAATCTTATTCTTTCTGAAAAACTTCCAAGAGAAACAATAAAAGAACTTTCTCAGATAGCTGATCAAATGGGTACAACTGTAGAAATAGTTTCAACAGAAACAGGCGAAGGAGAGCAGTTCTTCAACCTAAGTGGAATTGGAGCTATTCTAAGATTCGCAGCGCATTTAGATTAAATTTGAATTAATCTAAAATTTCTTTTAATACTTTATTAACCTCTGAAAAATCTCCATCTCCTGTAATCACAACATCAAAGGCTTCTTTAAATTTATCTAGATTATTTTCTATATTCTCGTTCAAAAAACCTATTTTTATTAAATTTTTATAAGGAAATCCTGCTACCATATGAATATCCTCTAAACTATCTCCCAGCAATAAAACATTTTTTCTATCCAATAATTCTTTATAAATTTTTAATTTATGAATACTTGCTTCAGATTTATTTAGTGTATGAATAATAGGAAACTTGACGCCAATTACTTTCCCAGAAGAATCATATTCAAAGTTGTTTCCAATAACATGAACATTATCAAATAAAATTCCTTCTTTTTTTATATATTCAGAAACCATATCACCAACACTAGCAGTAATGAATATCAAGGGGATATTCAATTTATGTAGTGACATCGTAAATTTTCTAGTGCCTTCTCTAAATTCTAAAGGTCTTTCTTTAATTATCTTTGAAATAGTTTGTTTATTTAAATTAGATTCAATTATTAGTTGAAAGTGTTCCCTCCACCATTTACTCATCTGAATAATTTTTTCATCTTTTGAAATACTTGTATCTATTTCAATTGGATGATATTTTGCAAATAGATCATTTGCTTTTTGAGGATAATCAGGCGTAAGATATCCTCCAGCCCTTATTTGACCAATTACAGAAACTCCTGTTTTTCCATTAATTAATCCTATAGTAAATGTTCTATCAAAATCACTAAGAATATGAATTTTATCTTTTCCACCTTCTTTAAATCTTTCAATTTTCTTTCTTAATCCCAATTCATCTACAATAACAACTTCCATAAAAAACTCAAATATTAAGAATATATATTGTTTTCTATCTTTAAATTATATTCTTACCGCTCTCATTGAAATATGAAAGTCCAGAGAATCTTGTGTAAACAAATAAATCCTAAAAATTATTTTTTAGATAACACTTTCATATTAATTAACTTTTTGCGAAAAATGAAAGGAAAATTGAAGCTAAGACAATATATCCAATAACTCCACCAATTGTAATTAAGATAGAAAAGATTACCTTCTTTGTTGTTGAAAGATGTGCTTTATTCCCAAAGTTAAAGATTGTTATTCCACATAATCCTCCTAAACCACCACCAAGAGCTCCTCCACCAGTTACTCCAACAATCACTAAAATAAGTCCCCACCAATGAAATGGGTTTTTAAGATCAATCTGGTTAAAGTAATTAGTTTTCTTTTTCTTATTACTTTTTTCTTCTTTTATCTTTTTCATCTGTTTTCTTCCATAATTACAAACCTTCAACTTTTCTTTTTGGCTTCATTTGTTTTTGTCCATATTTGTTAAAATAAGTTATTCTATCTAAGTCAGGATATTTCTTCCTTAAGGGTTTGCCAAAAGGATATCCAATAGGGATTATAGCCTCAACATAAGAATTTTCAGGAATCTTAAGAATAGTTTTTACCTGACTTTCAACAAAAGCTCCAACCCAACATCCCCCTAAACCAACATCAACTAATTTTAATAAAAATTGTTCAATAGCAGCTCCTGCCTGCTGCCTCACATAAACCTCTCCAAATTCATCATAACTTCTTACAACATCTTTAGGATCACTCACAACTACAACAACATAATGAGCAGTTTGTATAAAGTCCTGCTGAGCAGCTTCTTTTAATGCAATAATTTTATCTTCCTCATCAATTAAAATAAATTTAACACTTGGAATTCCTCCAGCTAAAGGTATTTTAGAAGCAAAGTCAATTGCATCAAGAATATCTCTCCAGTCAGGCTTCTTGCTATAAAATTTTCTCACACTAAACCTAGATTTAACAACCTTATCAAAATCCATAAATAATAAAGCATTAAATGATATTTAAAGATTTGGAATATATTGAACAAAAAGAATATTTATATAAACTAAAGAGACTTTAGTTATAGGAAGGTTCATAAAGGAAACCTTGGTGTCTTTTATTATGGAAGAAAAGAAAAAATCCCGTATAATTTCGGTAGATGATATAGAAAGGAAAAATAATCTTTTAAAAAGAGAAGAAATGAGAACAGACATAGCCGGTGATATAAATGATGTTATAGCAAAAGTAGGATTTGGCCCTAGAAATAATAAAGTAAAAAAGAAGAAATCATTAACATCAAGAATACTTATACCTCTTGGAATAATTCTATTACTCCTAGTTATAATCAACATTATCTTAGGAAATATATGGTTATTAAAGTTCTTTATTCAGGATTTTTCAAAAACAATCTCGAGTTGGTTTGGATAAGTATTTTTAAGAATTCTTTTAAGCGAGGAAAGATTTATATATTAGTTATACATAAATATAATTATTATATAACTTAAAATGGCAATTCAAACAAGTGTAAAAAAATGGGGAAATTCAATGGGAATTATTTTACCCAAGAATTTTGTAGAAGAAAAAAAATTAGAAGAAAATGATATTGTAATTGTTAATGTGGTGAAAAAAGCTAATATAAGTCATTTAGTTGGTTCTCTAAAGCGTAAAATGTCTGGTCAAGAATTCAAAGAGATGGTGAAAAAAGAATGGGAGAAATAAAAACCTATTTCTTTGATACATATGCTTTTTATGAATTAATCCATGGTAATTCCAATTATATAAAATATTCAAGCAATATTGTAATTGTAACAACAAAATTAAATTTAATGGAATTACATTATGGTATAATGCTTTTGCATGGAAAAGAAAAAGCTGATGAATATTATGATCAATTCATTAAATTTTCAGTTGAATTTGATGATAAAACAATTAAGCAGTCTAATGAATTTAAAATGCAGAACAAAGATAAAAAATTATCTTATATTGATTGTCTTGGATATATTACGGCAAAATTGATGAATATTCCATTTCTTACTGGAGATAAAGGATTTCAAGACATCGAAAATGTCGAGTATGTAAAATAAAGAATTCCTAGTTGAAAAGACTTAAAATTATCCCCTACTTTTTCTTAAAACTTAATCCTACAAAAATTGCTCCAAGTAAATTAGCTAAAAATAATATAATAAAAATAAAAAGGGAAAGAGGAGGGTAAATGGGAGCATATATTGCTCCTAATGATGCATAACTCATTAACGTAAACAATAGGGTAA
>JBBSXX010000149.1:0-5831 GCA_038045565.1 Nanobdellota archaeon | reverse complement strand
AATCTCTTCAAAATTTTTCTATAGCCTTGGAAGAAAATTCAAATGAGATATATAAGATGCTGCAAAGAATTGAGGTTTTAGAGAGGAAGTTGTTGGATTTTGAGAATAAAAACTAATAGATAAATGTTTATATATTTTCAATAATATTAATTTAAATGTCTTTAAGAGCGTCTTATTTTAACGAATCAGCCGATTTATATAATAATATAGATTGTATATTATTTTCACATTCTTGGGGTGTTTTTACTGTAATGGATAAAAATAGTAAAAGAGAGAGCGTATCTTTTGTTAATAAACTAGGTAGAATTGTTTTAATAGAGGAACCTTTAGATTTTAAACCTGGAAGAGCTTATGTAAAGTATTCTAATATGGTAAAACACTAAACCAAATCTTTATTAATTATCTTTAATTTTCTTTTATATGGCTAAGAATTTAACAAATGAGATATATGCTTATGCTTTAGAGAATGCTATTAATCATGAGAAAGCAATTGTTTCTTCTGTTCTTCCTAAGCTTTTTCAACATGGACTTAAAAAAGAAGAGATAAAAGAGATTATGCCTGAGATAAATAAAATTGTTAGTGAGGTTAATTCTATGTCTGTTGAGAATCGAAAGTTAAAATTTCTTGATTATGAGAAATATCTTAAAGAAAAACCTATTGAAGAAAAAGGACTTAAGGACTTGCCAAATATTGAAAAATTTAAAGGAAAGAAAATGGTTTTTAGAGTTGCTCCCTTTCCATCAGGAGGATTGCATATTGGAAATACAAAGACATTTTTGTTAAATGCATTATATGCAGAAAAGTATAAAGCTAAACTTTTGCTTGTTATTGATGATACTATTGGAAGTGAAGAAAAACAAATTACTAAAGAGGCTTACAAATTAATTCCAGATGCACTTAAATGGCTTAAAGTTAAATTTCAGAAACCTATTTATTATAAATCTGACAGATTAAAAATTTATTATAAATATGCTGAAGAATTGATACAAAAAGGTAAAGCCTATGTTTGCGGATGTTCTCAAGAAGAATTAAGACAGAACAGAGTTGAAATGAAAGAGTGTCCCTGCAGACAGTTTCCATTGAAGATTCAGATGGAGAGATGGAAATTAATGTTTAAGTCAAATCCTGGACAGTTTGTACTAAGATTAAAAACAAGCATGCAACATCCAAATCCTGCTTTTAGAGATAGAGTATTATGTAGAATCTCTGATAGGAAACATCCTAGAGTTGGAAATAAATATAGAGTTTGGCCAATGTTGGAGTTTTCTTGGGCTGTTGATGATCATCTACTTGGTGTTACCCATATTATTAGAGGTAAAGAATTAATGATTGAGGGAGAGATGCAGAAATATATATGGGATATCTTTAAATGGAAATATCCTGAGTTAATTTATGTTGGTTTAGTTAAGCTTGATGGCGTTGAAGGAAAACTTTCTAAGAGCAAGGCTCAGAAAGAAGTTTCAAGTGGAGAGTATACTGGATGGGATGATCCTAGAACCTGGAGTGTCCAGAGTTTAAGGAGAAGAGGAATATTAGCTGAGAGTATAAGAGAGTTTGTTGAAGAGATTGGATTAAATCAAAATGATATATCAGTTCCTATAGATTCTATTTATTCCATTAACCGAAGAAAGCTTGATAAGCAAGCAGATAGATATTCCTTTGTTGAAAACCCTGTGAAAATTTCTGTTAAGAATTCTCCAAAAATAAATTCATTAAAAGTTAAAATTCATCCTGAGAAAAATAAACTTAAAGAAGTTAAAGTTGGAAAAGATATTTTTGTTTCTTTGAAAGATTTTGATAAATTTAAGGGAAAAGAAGTTAGATTAATGCATTTATTTAATGTTAAATTAGATAAAATATCTCAATTTACTTCTCTTGAGAATAAATCAGAAATTTCTAAACTTCAATGGGTTTCTGATTTTGCTGATGTTAAAATAAGAATGCCCAACGGATTTTATGTTTCTGGATTAGCTGAGAGTAATATAAAAAAATTAAAGAAAGGAGAAATCATACAATTTGAAAGATTTGGTTTTTGTAGATATGATTTTATTCACAGCGAAGGAAAAAATAAAATTTATGAGTTTTGGTTTGCACATGAATAAAGGGAACCAAGGTTCACCCTCCAGGAGAATGAAATTCTCCGGACCAAAGAATCTTTGATTCTTCTGGTTATCAACCCCTCCTTAAAATATTCTTATGACATCTCCCTTTTAGTTATTGATTTATTAACCCAACTAAAATTAGAGTAAGATTTATAAACCTAAATAATTTATACTATATATGTTTAATAGTAAAAAAGGGGTTTCAGAAGTTATTACTGCTGTCTTGATGATTGTTCTTGTTGTTGCAGCTATTTCAATTTTAGGAGTTGTTATTATTGGTCTTGTAAGAGATAATAGTGAAAATTTAGGAGCTGAAACAAATTGTTTATCAAATTCATTTGCTTTAAGTATTGAAGGTGCTGCCTGGAATCAAAGTGCTTCTGGAGGAGGCGTAGCAACTGTTAAAGCTAAAGTTAAAAGAACATCAGGAGATTCTAACTTAACAACTATCGCTTTATTTGCTAATGGTGAAAAATTAACTATCAGTCCTACGAATGCTCCAAATCTCGGAGAGGTTATAACATATACAAGTACTCCAATATCTCTTACTAATAGAGACATTATCCCAGGAAAAAACTTAGAAGTGTCTGCTGTTATGGGTGGAAAGACATGTCCAATATCTGATACAGAAGCTATTACAATAAATGCGAGTGTTATACCTTGGAATTAATTTTTTTATTTTTATCTAAATATTTTTAAATCCTTTAATTTCTAAGGATTGATGTCTGATAAGTTATTATTTTTGTATTCAATTGAAGAATATGTTACTTATTCTCTTTTAGGTTCTGGAGAGTTGCGTAGAAAAGAGTTGGCTAATGAAAGAGGTTTTTCTGATTGGACAGAATTATATGTAAGTATGCTTAACCGAGCAATTTCAGAAAGGTATAGGGGAAAAGGATTTGATGTTGTTTTTGCAAAATTTAATGGTCATGATTTGGCTAGAGGTTTAAATTTGGAAGATGGAGATAGTGTTATTGATGTAGGTTTAGATTTTAAAAAACATACTACTCAAAGGCTTGGAAAATATCCTTATCCTAAGAACAGCTTTATTCTAAAACAAGTTATTCCAACTGATAGATTGGTTGTTTCTGGATTTCACGCATGGGATTGTGTTGAAAAACTTGCAAGATTTGCACATAGAAAAGGTGTTGATGTTTTGGTTGATGAAGATTTGACAGAGTTTTTTCCAAGCCTGTTTCTGGAAGATGAATTTGTTTTTGATTCACATCCTAGTGCTAACATAATGAGCTACATGAAAAGTCGAGGTAGAGAAGGAGATATGCCAGAATTTTTTACTCGTGCAAGAAAAAACAAGCCTTGGCTTTGGTTGGAGTACAAAAATAAGGCTAAATATCTTTAAAGTTGTTATTTCTTAAGTTTATATGGTTGGACATGCTAATACACATAGGGTTTACAGAACTGATGAAGTTGAATCTATTTTAAGAGATTATTCACGAGTTATTCAAGTTGCAAATTCTAGAATTCCTTCTGGAAGACCGAGAATAGATGATTTAGTTTGGGCTTGGTGTTCTGCTGAAAGAGTTCCTGAAAGATTTAGAGATTCTGAATATAATACCTATGTTAGAAAGATTAATGAAGAAATTAATTTAATTAAAGATCAAGAAGCTGAAAATCAAAGAGTTGCAGAAGAAGGATTAATTCCTGTTTGTGTTGGTTTTGGAAGAGCTATGAATACTCTTTATGGAAATTCTAATCCTAAATTATTATAAATCTTTAATCATATAGAACCCATCTAAACTATAACCTAACTTTCTATAATAATCTCTTACACCTATTCCTGAGATTACCGCTAGCTTTTTTATTTCTTCGTTTGTTTGAGATTGATGTTTTACTATTTGCTCTGCTGCTTCCATTAACTGCTTTCCAAGACCTTTATGTTGGCCCATATCTGCGTTTGATTCGCCAATATTAATTGCTTGGCCATATACATGCAATTCTCTGATTAGAGCGGCGTTCTTTAATTCTGGAACAACTGGATTTTCCAAACTTTCTTTTGGTGGAACTCTAAGTCTTAAAAGTCCAAATAAAATATTATCTTTGTTAACTGCTTGAATAAAAAATTCTTTTCCATCGGCCGCATCATATTCTAGAGTTTTAATTTCAATATTTTCATCAATATTCTTGCTATGTTGTTTTGCAAATCCTATTTCTCTAAATCTAATTTCTTTAATCGGTATTTTTAGTTCTCTTAGAATTTCATCTAGGTCTTTTCTTAATGATATTCTTGTAGTTCCTGCAACAATATGATCTGGAGCAAATTGCCTCATAACACGCATTGTTCTACAATATTCTGGAATTATCTTGAACATTTCAATTAAAACTTCTTGAATTTGTTCTAAAGTGTATGGTATAAACTTGCCTCTAAGAAAGTCTTTTTCCAAACCAGTATTTTTCATAACAGTTGTTGGATAGATTTTTAGCTGATCTGGTTTAAATCTTTGATCATCAAAAACCTGATGAAAAAGTTTAATATCTTTTTCAGGATTAGATTTTGGAAGACCGGGCATTATATGATATCCTATCTTAAAACCAGCATTTCTTAAATTTTTAGTTGCATCAACAACATCCTGAACACTATGAGCTCTATTAATATGTTTATAGATTTCATCATCTAAAATCTGAACACCTATTTCCATTCTTGTGCATCCAAAATCTAAAGCTCTTTTAATTTCTTTTTCTCCCGCAAAGTCAGGACGAGTTTCAATACATAATGCTACACATCTATGCTCTGTTGTTTCATTGAATTTTTTAGCTTCTTCCAAACTTTCAGCTTTAAATCCATTTAAACCATCATAAATTCCTTTTATGAATTCATATTGATAGTCAACAGGATAATCCAAAAATGTCCCCCCTAGAATGATTATTTCAATTTTATTTGTTGGATGATTCATTAAAGTGAAGGCCTTTAATCTAGATTGAATTTGGTTACATGCATCATATTCATGTCTGGAAGCTCTTAATACGGGAGGGCTTAGAGGAGTATAACTTTGTGGTACGTCAAATACAGGACAGTATCTACATACTCCATGTGAACAAGGGCGAGGTTTGACCATTACAGCTATTGGAGTAACTCCTGCAAGTGTTTTACTTGGCTTTCTTACTTCGTTTAATTGAGGTAACTTCATAATTATAGAAGAAATAAGAAGCTTTTAAAATGTTCTTGTTTGTTATATTTTTATGGAAAATAATAAACAGACTGACAAAAAATTAAGCCAAGAAGAAGTATGGGACAAGATAGCTCCCTTATGGAATAGGGATAAAATGAAAGTTCCTTTTGGAGATGATACCAAAGGAAATATATTTACAGAATTTATTGAGGAATCTGATAAAAAATTGCTTGACTTGGGTTGTGGTAGTGGAAGGAATTTTTCTAGTTTGAAAGAGGCTGGTTTTAAAGGTGAGTTATCTGGAGTTGATTTTTCTAGAGAGATGTTAAAGTATGCAGAGGAAAATGCTAAACAACTAGGCTTGAAATGTAACATAATAAAATCTAAAGCAGATAAATTAAATTTTGAGGGGGATTATTTTGATAAAATAATTTGTATTGCAACACTTCATTGTATTGAAACTGCTGAAGAAAGAAAAAATGCAATATCTGAAATGTACAGAGTTTTGAAAAAAGATGGAAAAGTTTTAATTACTTCCTGGAATAAAACTTCTAAAAGATGGAAAAATAAGCCTAAACAAAAATATGTTTCATGGAATTT
>JBBSXX010000148.1:0-2794 GCA_038045565.1 Nanobdellota archaeon | reverse complement strand
ATGTTTACCATTGTAATACATGTAATACATAATATTTAAATCTTTCTGCATGAAAATTATATTTCTTATTAATCTCCCATTATTATGCTAAGAATATTTCTATTACTTCTTCACTTCAACTTTAGCTTTCTTGTCTATTTTTCTGATCCAGTTAACTTTATCAGATCTTCTTTTAAGCTTCCAATTTTTCTGGCATTTTCCAGAACAAAAATAAAGAACTTCCCCATTTACTAAAACATAAGTTAATCCTCTTGGAATTTCATAGTTCTGTTTACAATATGAACATTGAGGCATGTTAAGCAACTCTCCTTTTTGGTTCTGTGTAAAATATTAATGTATGGACATTAACAAAAGGTCTCAAACTCATAACATCTTCACCTTTTGACATATCAAGAGTTAATAATAATTCTCCTTCACAAGATACAACATGATATCCTTCTTGTTTAGCAATTTTAATAAGATTATTTTTATGTTCAGAAATTTCATTATCTTTTAAAATAACTCTTAAAGAATGTAATTGAGTTCTAGGATCAGTCCTAACTTTATTACCCATAAGAGCAAATTGCTCGTATAAGTTTTCAACTTCTCCGTCATATTCCATTTTTAATGGAGAAATATTTTGATTCATCCTAAGTATACGCTCCTCTTGTTACCTTGCTTCTTATTTTTCTTGCTTCAATTTCTGTCTCTCTTAACATTAAAACATCTCCAATTTTTATAGGTCCCTTAACATTCCTTCTCATAGACCTTCCTTTATTCTTTCCATCTTGAATCTTAGCTCTTACCTGAGTTATCTCACCTCTAAAACCAGTTCTTCCTAGAATATCTTCAACAACAGCTGAAACAGGACCTTCATTACTTATAAATCTAATTGCTTTCTTCTGTTGTTGTTCATTAGATTTTTGTGGGTCTGCCATTTTAAGCCATTGCTCCTTGAGCTACTTGTTCTAAAGATGTTTGTCTTAAAGAACTTTCTCTTGAATATTCTTTTTCAAAAATCTCAACAAAATCAGCTAGTACTACTTTATTAGTAGGTTTATTATCTTGATAAGGAACATTTGTTATTTGATATTTAACACCTAATGAATCAGCAAAAAGAGCAACATCATCAAAGCTTATTTCATAATCTAAGAAAGTTCTCTTAAAATCAACGTTTCCAGGAACATTTCCAGAAGCAGTTAAGTTTCCATTTCTTACTACATAATCTGTTACTATCTGTTTAAAATTTATTCCCTTCATTTTAATTAATATTAATTTATTTTAATTCCTAAAAGGTTTACTTTAAAGCATGAATGTCTTTCTCAGCATCGCCAGGAACAACAACTGCAACACTTGAACAAGACACTTTGATTCCTACAGAAATTCCAAGTTTTTGCTTGCTGTCAACTTCTCCAAATTTTATTCCTTTTTCCTTGCAAAGTATATGCAAGTGCTGAATAATTTCTTTTGGAGATACATCACTAGCAACAACAACGAGTTTAGCAGTTCCTCTCTCAACAGCCTTTGTAACTTCATTAGTTCCTTTTTCAATTTTTCCTGTTTTTCTTGCTTTTTCAACAATTGTATAGAAGTCCATTTGACCTCCGTAAAGTTTAGTTTCCCAGTTTCCCAGGTTTTACCTCATCGGTTATAATCTAATCATAAAAAGGGTTTATAAACCTTATCACATAAGAAAATAAATGAAAATAACAGAAACAAATGAAGAAATAAGAGAAGGGTATGTAGGATGTGAAACTACTTTAGATATGGTAGAAAGAAAAGGAGAAATTTCAGATATTATTGAATCTATAGAGATTGAAAGTATTTCTGATGCTAATCAAAGAGTAATAATAATTGGATCTCATGGACATTACATAATCATCCCTGAAGGATGTAAAATAAGAAATTACTCTCTTAAAGAAAATAGTCCCACAAATGAAAGAAGAAGAAAAGAAGGTCCACAAAATCAAGACTATGATGATGTTGAAAGAATAGGGTTTGGTCCAAAAATAGAAATTAAAATATTTTTTGAAGAACAAAAAAGTAAATATCCTCAATTTTATAAAAAGAGATAAAAATTATCTCCACTTAACATCCACACCTTAAAATCATACTTGATTTTAATGGCACAAAGTTACCTTCTCCATGTAACTTTGATGTCATCAGTCCTCTGCCTTGGTTGAATATCTAATTTTTCAAAAGCTTTTGTTTTTGGTTTAACAAAAATTTTATTTTTAAAAAGTATTTCTCCAGTATAAGCAATCATTCCCCCATTATCAACTAAAAATTGATTTTCAGGTACAAACATAACACATCCACGCTCTTCACACATTATTCTAGCCATCTCTTGTAGTCTTTTATTACATGCAACTCCTCCAGCAAGTACAAGCTCTTTTTTTCCAGTATGAGCTAAAGCTCTTTCGCTTGCTTCTATTAACATTGCAAAAACAGTTTCCTGCATACTAAAAGATAAATTTTCCATAGAATATTTTTTTGAATTAAACATCTGATTTAACTTAGTTTGCAGGCCTGAAAAACTTACATCCATTCCCTTAATTGAATAAGGTAATTCAAGATAATTTAATTTCAGTTTATCAGCATTTTCAACAATAGCTGCAATTTTAGGCCCTCCCGGAAATCCCAGCCCACAATGCCTAGCAAAAGTATCAATAAAATTTCCAACTCCAATATCTAAAGTCTCTCCAAATACCCTATACTTTCCAGAAGCATATGCAATTATCTGAGTATTAGCTCCAGAAGCATATAACATTACAGCATCTTTTGCTCCAGTAATTCTTCCAATTTCCTGATGAGC
>JBBSXX010000147.1:0-2535 GCA_038045565.1 Nanobdellota archaeon | reverse complement strand
AAGATAATGTCTATTAAATGGGACAGGAATACTTCGGGACATCCTTCTAAAAAAGAAGAAATTGAGAAGTTAAGAAGAGATTCTAGCGGAGTCATAATTTTGTGTATTAATAAAATTATTGATTTATCTAAAAGATTAGAAGAAGTAAAAAGTAATGTTGAAATTGAAGAAGAGAAGGCAAGAAAACTTCTTGGTGGAAGGAGCTTTGCCGGTTCAGTTTAATGATAAATCCCCTAAATTGAGCAAATCAGTGAGGAGTTAATCCTTAGGATTAAGTAATCGCGGGAGGCATTAAACATTGGGATGTCGAGAGTTACCTAATTTCCTAGAGATTTTCTTCTTGCTATTTCACTTAAACAAGCTTGTTTCTTACTATTAAATCTATCATCAATGTGGCCTATTGGGTAATTTTTAATATTTGTTCCAAATAGAAGAATTTGATCAGCAATTTTATGTAACTCATTCTCAAAATTTTCTATTTCTTTTAAACTAAATACATAATCCTTTGAAATTCCAAGTTTAAGGTAATGGAAAGAAGTTTTTGATGGAATAATATTTTTCTTCTTATACAAAAGAAGATTATAGAATAAAGCTTGCCGTTTAAAGTTTTCATCCTCACTAACACTATTACTTGTTTTATAATCAAGAATAACCTGTTGCTTAATTTTTTTATCAATTGCTTGCAAGTCTATAATTCCCTTTATCCCTATTTTTATTAATTCATTTTCTTTAAATGGGAATAAAATCGTTTCTTCAGGTGTATAATCATCATGTTGATCTATTATTTTAATACCCTGAATAATTGCTTTAAGATAATCTAATGGATTAAGTAAATTATTATAAATATCTTTATGAATATGTAAATTATTTTTTTCCCACCCAATTAGTAAATGTGAATATACTCCATCCCTATCTAATTCTTTTTTTGTATATTTTTCAAGACAATCATGGACTAAATTTCCAGAAAGTCCATAACAAACAGGAACATAAGTATCATCTGGAACTTTAGCTATATATTTTAAATAAAATAAAAGTGGGCTTTGATAATAAATGTTAATACTGGAGGGAGATAAATTAAATGAAATTTTCTTCACCAACTTTTCCTCAGGATCCATAATAACTCAAATAAATTAGGGGTTAAAAATATTTCGATTATTTATTTTATAATAAAACCAAAAAAATACCCTACATAATTGGACTTCTATGTCAAGAATGGGATTCTTGATCATTATCAAGATAGATAATCTTGAAGCCTAAAGATGGGGGATTTTTGGGATTAATGAATAAATATGATTTAAATATAGTCATGCTTAACAATTAATCATGGAATATCATCTTGCTTCAATGGAAAATGTAAGTTGTTGGGCATTTAGAAATTTGTTTATTGGGGTAACAGATTCATATACTGGAATGTTAAACTTAACTAACTTAGTAAAACGAAATAATTCTTGGGAAGAGGTAGATACTTTTTTTATTAAAGGCCAGAGACAATGGATTCAAGTTGCAACTTCAAAAGAGAGCGATTGTGCCGCATTTATAAAAAAACTGGATCTAGAAATAAAGAAAAATCCACAAATAGGGAATATTTATGGAATTCAGTTAAATTGTTCTTGTCCTTCCCCTAATTTAATAAAAATCGGACAAGGTCCTGCATTAATTAAACGGCCAAATAAAGTAAGTAATTTGTTAAAGGAATTATTGAAACAGAAAAAGTATAAAGTTGGTATAAAGCTCAGACTTGGATTAAATGCAATAGAAGTAAAACAGAGAAAGATATTTACTTTGTTTAGGGAACTAGAGAAAATAGCAAAGGATAATGCTAATTTTACAAATGTAACCATTCATTTTAAACATGCTCAAGAAACTTCGTCTAGCGAATATGATTATTCTCTTCTTAACGAACTTGCTTCATACAATCTTCCCCTTATAATCAATGGAGGTTTAAAAAAATCTGAAGATATTAATAAATTAATTCAAAGTGTCTCTAAGAAAAATAGAAAAAATATAAAGGGAATAATGTTAGGTCGGGTAGCCTTGAAAAATCCAAATTGTTTTTTAGATATAAACCAAGATTTTAATGATAATAAGCTTATCAAAAGAAATTTTGAAGAAATAAGAAATGAATTTCAAAATCTCTGTAAACAGCATATGCCTAAAACGATTTATTTAGAAAAAATTAGAGAAAGATGTGTTTGGATGAAATAGCTAAACTTCTCGTGGTGAGAGGTATAAACTAAAAGTTAGATTATTAAATATAAAATTCTTACTTAAACTATGGATAAAAATATAGATTCTCTTGGGTTAAGACTTAGTGATTATACTTCTAAGCGTATTCCTAAAACAATGCTTATTGATGGGAAAAATATTACAACTCTATCTTGGTATGAAACAAATGACTTCTCTAATATTAAAGATGTTAGACAGTGTTATGGGGTTTGTTTTGATAAAAAAAGCGAGATACTTATTGTTAAAAATAAAGGAAAATGGTCCTTGCCTGGAGGAACTCCTGAAAAAGGAGAAACATTTGAACAAACA
>JBBSXX010000146.1:2103-8535 GCA_038045565.1 Nanobdellota archaeon | reverse complement strand
TTTTGAGGTATTATGGCTAAAGAGAAAAAAGATAGTGATGAGAAAGAAGTTCCTAAATTAAGTGATCTTCCTGGAATTGGACCTGCAGCAATTGCAAAACTAGAAGCTGCTGGTATATTTGACCTTATGGGAATAGCTGTTCTCTCTCCCCCCCAACTTTCAGAAATATCTGGAATTGGAGAGGCTGTTGCTAGAAAAGCGATTCAGTCCTCTAGAGGCATGCTTGATCTTGGTTTCATGGATGCTAGTGAGTATGAGAAGAAAAGAGAAGATATTAATTATATTACAACTGGGTGCAGGAATTTGAATAATCTACTTGGGGGAAAAGGGGTTGAAAGTAAATCTATTACAGAAGTTTTTGGGGCATTTGGTTGTGGAAAAACTCAATTAGCCCTTTCACTTGCTGTAAATGTACAGCTTCCAAAAGAGAATGGCGGAGCAAATGGAAAAGCAGTTTATATTGATACAGAGGGTACTTTTAGACCTGAAAGAGTTAAACAATTTGCAGAGGGTATTGGAGCAAATCCTGAAAAAGTTTTAAAAAATATTTTTGTTGCAAGAGCATTTAATAGTGATCATCAAATTTTACTAGTTGAAAAAATAAATGAGCTAGTTAAAAATGGAGAACCCATTAAACTTGTTATAGTTGATAGTTTAACAGCACATTTTAGAGCAGAATATAGTGGAAGAGGACAGTTAGCTGATAGACAACAAAGGCTGAATAAATATCTTCATGATTTAATGAAATTAGCTGAACAGAGGAATATAGCTATTTTAGTTACAAATCAGGTAATGTCGAACCCTGCAATGATGTTTGGAGACCCTACAACAGCTATTGGGGGGAATATAGTCGCTCATGCCTCGACATATAGAATTTATTTAAGAAGAGGAAAGAAAGACTCGAGAGTTGCTAAGCTAATTGATAGTCCTAACCTTCCAGATAATGAAACTGCTTTTATGATTACCAGCAGAGGCTTGAAAGACGTTGAGATAAAGCCAAAAGAAGAGGAAGGGTAATTATTATCTATAATTTATTATCACTTGAAACAAATGTTTTTATATATTAATTTCTTAATCACTTTGTGGAATATATAAACAAAAGAACTATTTTTGGTGCATTATTGCCTTTAGCGATAGTGAGTGTGCTAGATTTACTTTTACAAATATTTTTTAGAAAGGGATTATTTGTTTTTTTTATTGAATTTAAATCTTTGTTGTTTGAGCCTTATGGTTTTGTACCATTCCTTGTGATAATTATGGTTTTAGTTTTTGTTTCAGTTATGGGAGCAATAATTGCGAGGAAGACAATAACTGAAAGAGAGCAAGATGAGAGAAAAATAACTAGGAATCTTTGCATTGTAATAGTTATATTAATAGCTTACTTATTATTGAGTACACTAGGGGCAGTTCTTATAAAGAGAAGTTTATCTATAGATTTGCTTGAATCTTGGAAATGCGAAACTTCTTGTCCTTATGTAAATCTTTATTATGGTGATGGAATAGAAGCAGGAGTTTATTCTTTTAATCCTGGACAAAAAATGAAAGTAATTGAAGAATGTAGATATGCCTGTTTTAAAGATTATGTTTCTCATAGTATGAAAGAAGGTTATAATGCGGGAATAAATTTGGAGGCAAATAGATATTGTGATATGGCTTCAACTGATGAAGAGTATGATACATGTAAACTAAACATTTTAAATAAATATAAGTATCTTGCTGACTTAACTAAAAAAGATATAAAGGTAAACTATACCATAATAAAATTTGATGTAATTAATTTAAATTGTGATAAAAATACAAATGTAATCAAAATTACATTAAATAAAACTGGCTGTTTTAATGATCCTGAAGTTAATAATCTTGGTTTTGAACTAATCTTATTTAATAAAGAAGGTATGAGAATTCGTGAACCAATTACATGGTATTATCCTGAGGATAAAGAGAATCAATGCGGGGTTAAGGAATTTGAATTTAATATTTCGTCTAATGCTTTAGGTCTTCAAAATTCTTCAATTCAAAGAGTTGATTTATTTTCTGATATGGTTTTAAAATCACAAGCTAATTGTGAATAGATTTATTTACTATAAATATTCACAGTAATCTTTTTATACTTCTTTATTATTTTTACAAAATGGTAGAGGTGATTTTGGAGGTTTTGTTTTATGATTGAAATAATTGCTGATCTAAAAAATTATAAATTTTTAATCTCTTCAATTATTAAAGTGGAGAAGAGATGGTAGAAATAATTGCAGATCTTCAAATACATTCTAAGCATTCTAGAGCGACTTCGAAAGATTTGAGTTTTGAGTCACTTGAAAAATATGCTAGAATTAAGGGAATTAGTTTACTTGGAGTTGGAGATTTTCAGCATCCAATACATAGAAAAGAAATTTCACTTAAACTTAAAGAAGATAAAAATGGAATTTTATGGAGTAAGACTAAATTTCCTTTTTTGTGGCAGACAGAGGTTAGTTTAATGTTTTCTCAAGGCGGAAAGAGAAGAGCTGTACACTTGCTTATATTTGCCCCTAATGGAAATGTTGCTGATAAAATTATTAGTTATCTTGGTTCGAAAGGAAGACTTGATTATGATGGAAGGCCCATATTTGGAATAACTGCAAGAGATTTAGTTAAAGATTTGAAAGAAATTAATGATATGATTGAAATTATTCCTGCTCATTGTATGACTCCTTGGTTCGGACTTTTTGGAAGTAAAGGAGGATTTGATTCTTTGGCAGAATGTTTTTTAGATCAAACAGATAAGATTTATGCTGTTGAATCTGGAATAAGTGCAAGTCCGGATATGTTATGGAGATTTGAAGAAATTGCTAATGGAAATGTAAGGGTTGTAAGTTTTTCTGATGCACATAGTTACTGGCCTTGGAGAATTGGTAGAGAATCTACTATATTTAATTTTGATGAGTTAAGTTATGAGAATATTATTAAAGCAATTAGAACGGGCGATGGATTAAAGGCAACTATAGAAACACCTCCTGAATATGGAAAATATCATTATGATGGACATAGAAATTGTAATTTTTCTTGTAATCCTACTAAAACAAAAGAGCTAAATGGTATATGTCCAAAATGCGGAAATCCTTTGATTATTGGCGTTGATTATAGAGTTGAAGAAATTGCAAAACATAAATCAGGATTTAAACCTAAAAATCCTGTTTTGTTTCATAAAATTCTTCCATTACATGAATTAATAGTTTTAGTTACTGGTTTAGGAATTTCTTCTAAAGGTAATTGGGAAATTTATAATCCTTTAATTGAAAAATTTGGAAATGAACTTGATATTTTGCTTAAGGTTAGTAAAGAAGCATTAATGATGGAAGATGTTAATGCTAAGCTTATTGATTTAATAATTAAAAATAGGGATGGAAAGATAAAAATAAATCCTGGTTATGATGGAGAGTATGGAGTTGCTGTTTTGGAACAGCAGAAGAAGCTGTTTTAATTATGTCCATAAATTTAAAACCGCATTCTTTAGAAGGTGGTAGTAACTTTAGGGTTTTAGATCCTAGAAAATTTTAATAATTTTTTTAGATTTTCTGGGTTTTGGATCATCCAGAAAACCACTAAAAAACCACACCTTTTAAGGTGTGGTAAACTCAAGGTTTTCTTGATTTAAAGAAACTTTAAATAATTTGTTTTATTATTGATTTTATGAAAAAAGTAAGAAGTGATAAAACAAAAAAACATAATGAAAACTTACACAAAGATTTTGTTAAAATACTCTTAAAATTGCCTGTTACTAATATTGACTTTTCTAAAGAGGGGATATCTCTTACTTTTTTTAATCAGAGAATTTCTGATAAAATTGTAAGAAAAAGGGAAGATCATGTTGCGGAATGGAGTCGGAAGAGAAGAGAAATTTTTATAGATAAGAAGTTTGGAGAAAAAGAAAGGGAAAAATCATTCAGAGCGTTATGTATTCATGAAGTTATTGAAAAATATTTAGTTGAGAGGTTTGGTTTGAAACTTGATGAAGAGGCACATGTTGTTGCAACTAAAAAAGAAAGAGAGTATTTGGATAGTGTAAATGGTAATTGGAGAAGCCATGAATTAAAAGTGTTTTGGGATTGGCATAAACTTGGAGAGAGATAATGGAATTTGAAAAAATAAGGGTAGATAAAACTCATTTTTATTGGACTTGGAAGGATTTGTCATATTGGCCCTATGCCTGGATTGATAAAAAAGATTTGAAAACACTGCCAAAACCATTTTATCTTGCTGAAATTCATCCTGATTGTTCTATTGGTTTTGAAACAGAAGAAAAAGCAGAATTTACTAATATAATAAAACTTCCAGATAGTTTTGATAAATTAAAATTAGATAATGATTTAAGAAAGGATTTAAAAAGAGTTGAAAAGAAAAATGAAAACATAAGGATGGTGTATAACGAAAAAGATGCGCTTGATAAAAGTAAGCATTGGTTTTTAGAAGCTTGGAAAGAGAACAAAAAGGATTTTGAGAGAAGACTTAAATTGTGGAAGGAAAAATGTTACACAATAAGTGCATATCTTGGAGACAAATTAATAGCTGTCCATATTGCAATGAAAGATAAAAAGACGATTTATTATTTAGGATGCTGGTGGAATAAAGATTATAAGTCATTATCTACTCCGATTTTTTTACTTAAGAAAGATATTGAGAAGGCAATAGCAGATAAGTTAGATTATTATGATCTTGAAATTGGAGATCAGCCTTACAAAAAGAAATGGTGAGTTATAGAAAAACCAACTAAGTATTACGCTGTATTTACAAAAGAAGATGCTGAATATCTTGATATTAAGAAGTATGTCAGAATGAAGTAATTATTTATGTAACTTTTCTTTTATCCATAATAGAAAGGCCAATAAGTTATAGCTTATGAAAAATATTAAAGATAAAATAATTATGGCCCCTATATTGCTAGAATATTCATTAAGTGAGTTATTAAAAATTTGTATTGGGCTTATGATATGAAGAGCGTTTTCTGCGATATATTTTGTGTAATAATTTACTGGAGTTATTATTAAAAATAAAGCTAACACGATTATAATGCTAAATAATATCATTTTTAAAGGAAATTTTTTTATTCTTTCCCCTTTATAAAATATCCAATAATCTACTAATCCAAACAAAAGAAAAATAACAAAAGAAATTAGGAAGACATTTAAATAATTTAATGAAGGGTTATTTTGTATAAGGATGTTTGTAATTAAAAATAATATTGAAAATATTATTATAAAAATGGTAATATTTTTTAATATGTTATCTTTTCCCATATTCATCTATATTTTCATTTTTTAAAAATCTTTCTCTGAATTTATACCCCGAATCTAGGGTATTTGAGTTACATTCAGGACATTTTTCTTTGAAAGTATATGTATTACAAGACTTATTTGAGCATTTTTTTAACAACATTTTATATTCCTATTATTGTTTATAGAGTATTGTAGGCTAATAATCTTTATATTCTTTAGTGTTTTTTATTATATATTAAATTCATTAAAAGGAGGAAAAAATGTTGCTAGTTGGATGGATACCTGGTTATTTATGGAAAATTATATCTTATATATTTTTAAGAAGTCTTGGATGAATAATTGTTAAATTTACTTTTTTATCAAAAAATCACATTTTTCTTTTTTTGAGTTTTTTTCTATATTTTCAAGTATTTTATTTATTTCAGTATCTGTATGTTTTGGATCCTTTGATTTTATTTTTATTATAAATTTAGATCCGCCTAGATAATATATATTTTCATGTTCTGAAAGTAGCCTTTTTATTTTTAATATTCCATCTGGCTGTCTTGAATTTAAGAAAAATTCTTTTTTTATCTCAACTTCTTTCTTTGCTTTTTCCCATACAATTTTATTTAACTTTTCAATTTCCTGCTTAGAGAAGTATTTTTCTAAAAGACCTGAATTTTCTGAAAATACTACATTTAAACCCTCATTTTGCTTAATTTTTTTAATTGTTTCATGAGCCTTTTCCCCGAGTATTTTTTTAACAACCCCTTCTAAGCTTTTTTCTCTTTTAAAAACTTCAATCAATTCTTTTTTATCTTTGTCTTTTACTCTTCTTAGACTTAAAAATAAATGATTATCTGATATTGATAATATTTTACAGACAACTACTTTATTTGGAACAACGTAATCTCTAATGTTTCTTATTCTTCCTGGAGCTATTTCACTGAATACTAAACTCCCTTTAACCCCTTCTTCTGTTTCAACAAAAACAGTAGTTTTCACTATATCTTTAACAGTGCAAATAACTAAGTCGCCTTCATTATATTTCATTGAATTAGAATAAGATAGGGGTTTAAAAGTCTTTTTAATGGGCTTTATTATACTTTTATTGCGATATTTTTTGTATTATTTAATAAACAATATCTTTACCTAATTTACAACAATTAATTGATTTATTATAATATTTTATTATATT
>JBBSXX010000146.1:0-2003 GCA_038045565.1 Nanobdellota archaeon | reverse complement strand
GATTAGATCTTAATTAACTCTATTTCAAGATGTTTTTGAAGGATTTCTAAGAACTTATCCTCTTTTGACTTTTCAATTAAACATCCTGCAGCAAATTTATGACCTCCAACCTCTCCTCCTACTTCTTCAATTACTAAATTTAACAGCTCTCTTATGTTTCTATTTCCGTTTTTTCCAACAACCCTTGCAGATACCTTTATTTTATTTTCATTATAGGCCATTGCTATAATTGCCTTTCCATCATCGTATTCTTTTGAATTTGAAAGAATACTTGCTATTGTTCCAATTATTGTGTCTTTTATTTTATCTTCTGCATGTATTATTAGATAATTTTTATTTTCTATTCTTCTTAATTTTGGCAGAGAGGCAAGAGCCTTAACAATGTTTTGTTTATTTTTTGTATAAATTTCGTCTGCTCTTGATTTTGCTTCTTTATTTTGGAGACAAAAGGCTATAGCTGTTCCACTTTCTCCTAGACGACTAGTGGCATTTATCATTGCGCTTATTTGCCTGACATCTTCTATTTTCCCATAAAAATTTATTAAGTAAATATTTCCCACAATTTCTGAACTATCTCCCGGATCACCTCTTTGGAGAGTTATTGCTGTTATAAGTTTTGATGTTTCTTCAGGAGTTATTTCCATCAAACTCTTATATTGATTATTTATTCGTTTAAATCCTAAATCTCTAAGAAAGTTATTTGCACCTAAACTAGAACCAGTTACTCCTGGTATATAAATATCTGAACTATACTCTAAAATTTTATCTAATGGACGAGTTGCAGGATATAAAGTAAGACCTCTTTTTACTATGACTTTTGAGTCTTTTATTATCTGATTGTAGATTTTTCCCAGATTTTTTTCCATTAAATCTCCAACCATTCCTATAATTGCCAAATGGGCAAGATCTTTGTTCTGCTCATTTAGTTCTTTAGCAAATAAGTATGCTAATCCTGCTCCACTTATTTCTTCTCCATTTAAAAGATGAGGATTTATTATTGTAACATTTTTGGGTATATTGGATGTTATTTCATGATGATCTAGAATAAATACTTCTGTGTTTAATTTTTCTATGTGTTGAAAGCTATTTGAGGCTAGGTCTAAAAAAAGTATAACACTATTTTGTGAAAGTTCTAGTATTGTTGATTCTTCAAGCTGCTTAACAATTCTTACAGAGAACGGACGACCAAGCCGGTATAGTGCTTGAGTCATTATTGAGGCTGAAGTTATGCCATCTGTATCATGATGACTTATTACTTGTATAGCCTTATTTTCAGTTTTCTGAAGGAACTGCTTAGCAACTTCTTTTATAGCTGCTAACATTTGTACCTCTAATTATTAATTTTTCTTTGAATCCAGAAAACAATTATGTTTTCTTGGCTTAAAATCTACTTTTGAGATTTTGAATTATTATACATTTCTAATCTTCTTTTTTTTGAAACATATCTTACGACTTCTCTCTTTGCTCTTTTATCTTGTCTATTTTTACCATAATGCTTTTCTATTCTTCCTAATTTTTCTACAACAAAATCTAAATCAGTTTTATGCTTTATTCCAGCATCTTTTATTATTTTAGTGATTTTCTTACCTATTACTTTTATGTCATAAACTCCATGTTTTTCTTTTAAGATTATTCCTATTTCTGAAGGACTATGTCCTTTTTTGGCTAGTTCTACAATTATCTTTTCAATATCCCCAATATTTGCTCTTTCTGGAGCTTTAGCTTTTTCTGAAGATTCTTTACTTGTTTTAGAAGATTTTTTTGCTGCCATTTTTATTATTTAAATAAAATATGTAAGAAAATTTAGTTTTTCTTAACAAGAAATTGATGCTTTTTCTGGTTTAAAAACCTTTTGAAATGCCTTAAATTTACGAGGAGAATACTAAAGTTTTTAAAGGAATTTGGTCTGGATTAATTTATAGCCCTGTAGGATAGTGGTCAAGTCTACGAGCCTTTGGAGCTTGTGACCCAGGTTCGAATCCTGGCGGGGCTATTTATTCTAT
>JBBSXX010000145.1:0-2827 GCA_038045565.1 Nanobdellota archaeon | reverse complement strand
TTAATATATCGAAGAGAAACAAGTATTTATATTTTACTAATTATGGGACAGCCTGAAAAGGCAAGACCTTAGGGCATCTATATAAGTTATATCTCATTAACCTATATGTAACCATTCAATAGAAATTTTCCATTAGAGAAAAATTTTACATTTACATTTTTAACATTAAATTATGTCAAGAACCATACAATAAATTGTATGGCGTGTTTGGTTCTTGAGCATGCTCAAGAATTGTTTTTACTCTCTCACGAACTAAAGTAGGGAGTTTGCATAAAAAACAATTCTTGACATATCAAACAAATACCATTTAGTGTTATTACCTCTAGTTTATCCCTGTGCCAAGAGCACAGGATTTTCCAGAATAATAAATAATATGAGCCTGCCCAGATTTGAACTGGGGACCCCTGGCTCTCTTAGACTCTTTGTCTATGACTAAGAGAAAAACAATTCTAACGAATTGTCGTCATATAAGACCAGTGCTCTAACCTGGCTGAGCTACAGGCTCGTTATCAGAAATTCTAAATAAAAAGTGTATTTAAATTTACCCCTTAAAAGTCTAAAAAGGCTATAGATAACTTTTTAAATACAAAGTTATGATAAAAATAATATGTCAGAAAAATTTGAAGGAGAATCAGAAAGTGAAGAGGATCATCATGACCACGATGACTGGGATGATGATCATGAAGAATGGGATAAAGAAGAACCGTCTAACGAAGATTAAAACTAGCTGAGTTTATATAAAAAGGGGTATTTATTAACCAATAGCCATAGCTAACTGGTTATTGTCTTCATTGATCTCATTTATATTATTCTCGTCATCAACAACAAACTCTAAATTCTGAGCATTTCCTACATAAAAAAGATTATCCACCTTAAGTATCTTACCAGAACCAGGAACTAAACTTTCTATATTATACTTTCCAGTTTCTTTTCCATTAATAAAAAGTTTAAGTTTAAAATCATTGGATTTTTTTAAACCAGCATTTAAAACTTCTATTTTAAAATTAACATATTTTCCAGTCTTGCTTGCAGATCCACCAACAAATGTTAAATCAGCAAGAGAAGGATCTTGATAAAGATTGTTTATTCTATCAATTATATCTCCTGAAATCTGCTGATTGCAGTTAGAAACATTATACATAATAGATCTTTTATTTGAACTATGCTTAAACCCTAGTGCATGAAGCAATTCATGTGTGGCAATAATTGGGCTATCACATTTATTATCTGTATAAAGAATAATGCTTCCATTTAATATCAGATAATAATTACTTGTATTAATAACCGAACTAGGACCTCCCTCCCCCGCAATATAATGCCCACCCATAGCATCTTGTTTTGATCTCTCTCCTTCCTCTGGACAGCTTACAAATATCTCTCCATTATCATTCTCACTAAAAGCTAAAACTGTTAATTTATCAATGGTTTGAAATGCCTCCCTAGCATCAGAAATCTGATTTTGATCGCATCTTGAATCAAGAGAATAACTTATCTCATTACTAGAATATCTAATATTATCATAAAAAAGCATTCCCCCAGACCAGTCAGAATCAACTAAAGGAGAATTATCATTAAACTCTGAAAAATTAGCAGCTTGAATCATAAATTGCTGAGACTCTCCAAAATAAAGAGGGTATAAAAAATATAAACCAATACCAATAATTATTGCAAAAATAAAAACCAGCACCACATCAAGCTTCATATTCTATTATAATTTTACCTCTTTTAAACATAATTGCAATTTATTAATGAACAAAATATAACCTATATTAAAAACTTATCTCAAGGTTACCTTAAAGAATCCCTCAAATAATCAAATCCTGCAACTACTCCTACAAGTCCTGTTGCAATAGCCAATATCCATGCAATTACATTGAGCTCGGAAATTTCAACAGCAATAATCAATACAAATACTGCTGCTGATTGTATAAATGTTGAAACTTTTCCAATATATTTAACTTTGTAAGCATCCACATCTCTGATAATTCTTATAACCAAGCCTGGAGCTCCAATTATCTCTCTAGAAAGACAAATTAAAAATAAATATGCAAGCTGCTGATTAATATAATACATCTTAAATATAAGAAGAATAACTAATGGAATCATAAACACCCTATCAATTACCTGATCTAATCTAGCTCCAAGATCTGTTTTCTGATTTAATCTTCTAGCAAAAAATCCATCAAACCAATCTGTAACCGATGCCAAAAGAAACAATATCCCAATTAAAATAAAAGAATAATTAAAAAATATAAGATAAGCAAGAACAAATGTAAAGACAAGTCTTCCCAAAGTAAGCGTATTTGGAACATTTAGAACAAATTGGTTCTTAACTCCTTTAACAAGTTTCTCTTCAATCTTCTCAGATTTCTTCCCCTTGCTCATTTCTTCATCAGTCAGAGATTTTTTAGTCATCTTATCAAAACCCTATGTAACATACATTATATCAGTATATTTAAATTTATTCTTAGATTGTATTTAACATTCAATAGCAATTTTCTATAAAAGAAAAATTTTAATTTATTTGAAAGTTATAATTTGATTAAAGATTCCAAGAAATTCCTAGAATTTTTCTGCCCAAAAGAATACTTTCTTTGATTCTTTAGGTTCCAAAATCTTTACATTTAAGTTATTATAATATAAGACAAATTAAATGAATTGATTAGTATTATTACCTAAAGTTTATCTTCCAAAAAACCCAAAAGCAAGTTTTAAAAACACCCTTTATCTCTAAAATTTAGCATTAACATATATGCCTTGGTAGTTAAGTGGCTATAACACAACCCTGTCACGGTTGAGTCCCGAGTTCGATTCTCGGTCAGGGCGT
>JBBSXX010000144.1:8630-16910 GCA_038045565.1 Nanobdellota archaeon | reverse complement strand
CAACTTGAAAAAACTGATTTTGAAGTTCTTAATTTCTTAATTAAAAATCTTAATGATGAGTATTCTATAAAAGAGATAGCAGAGAGAATAAAAAAGCCATATGTAAAAGTTCATAATAGTATCAAAAGACTTTCTGGAAAAAAAGTAATAAATGAGGAAATTAAGGGTAAATCGCATTATTGCTCTATAAATTATAAATCTAATCAAGATATTGTCTGTTTTGTCAGTTCTCAAAGAGCTAAAGAATTTCTAGGAAAAAATAAAAAAATTGATATAATTGTTTCTAATATATTATCTTCTATTAGCTTTCCAAACTATACTTTAATTTTGTTCGGTTCTTATGCAAAAGAAAGTGCAGATAAACATTCAGATTTAGACATAGCAATTATAACAAGTTCGGAAGATGAAGAAAAAGCTGAAAGAGTAATGAATTCTATAAAAGGGCTTTCTACCTTGAAAATTCATTCTTTAGAATTTAGCTATAAAGATTTCATTGAGATGCTAAAATCTAAGAAAGGAAATGTTGGAAAAGAAATAGTTAAAAACAATCTTATCCTTAAAGGATATGAACAGTTTTATGAATGTATAAGGTTAGCCATATTACCTAATTTACCTTAAAATAGCTTACTTGCCGGCGTTTTTAAAACTTGCTGTTTGCCTACTCTGGTGCATTAATTGGTCTTGAATTTTTGATTTAATCTAGATTATATTGTTATTATATAGTAATAACAAAAAGGAAAGGTTTAAATACTTCATTAAACAAAATTAATTATGGAAATCACACCTAAAATGATGGAAGCATATGGGAAGCTTAGAGCTTATGATGAAAGTCTTAGTATGGCAATTAGATGTAACAACCCTTCTGAAATAATCTCAACTGCAAATCAATTGTTAAGATTTAGGATACCTGAATTCCGTCAAGTTGTCCCAGAAGAAGTCAGAGAATCATTATCTCAAGGAAACTATAAATCTCTGACAAGACTTGAGACATCGGCAAGAGAAGAAGTAGATAGACATAGTATAGTGAATCTAGCTGGATTAAATAGGATTAGAGCTTAAATTAATCAACTCCAACCACCTATTCTCACTTTCAAATTTTAAATCAGTTGCTAAATCACTTGGAGTTTTGCCTTTAAGTGCTTCGTGCTTTCTAATGAAGTTATAATATATTTCATAACCTTTCATTAAATTATGAGCTGAACTTACAGAGCCGTGAAAACCTCTGAAATTTTGGGTTCTTTGTCTTATTGAGTTATGCAATCTCTCAACCCAAATATTAAATCCCTCATTTTTACTTTGAGTTTTAACTTTATGTTCTACTTTGTATTTTCTTAATTTATTATCATAACCCCAACTGCTTTTTACAACTTTATCGTAAGCCATTAAACCATCTGTTTGAATTATCTTAACTTTATTTGTTTTTGATTTTACTATTGAAAGCACATTTTTTATTTCATTCTGGCTTCTATGTTTTGCATAATTAGAACAAATCAAAAATCTATTCTTAACATCAATAGCATTAATCAACCAATTTTTATCTATACCTTTTCTCTTATGGCTTTTACGTCTATGAAATTCACATTCATCAACTTCAATATAACTTCCTGTATTAATCTGTAAGTTATCTGTGAAGTTAGCTATCTTTTGATTATATTTCCAAATCCATCTTAAAATAGTTGAGTGGTCTGAATTGTGTGGAAAGAACGCTTTGAAATGATGCTGAACATCTCTTGTGCTTAAACCTCTGTAAAATAAATCTAAAGCACAAGTTATCTTTTGAGGATTATTTCTCATTCTGTAAAAAGGAGTTTGCTCTATGAATTTCCTGTTACAAGACTTGCAGTAATATCTTTGTTGCTTTCCATGTGTTTCTGTCTGGAAGAAGCCACGCTTGACTACTTCTAAACTCTTACAATAAGAACATTTTATATCTGTTTTCATATAGATATTAGGCACCCGAACTATATAAAGGTTTCGGTGCCCGAAATAAATGGAAACTTTTAAATATCTTCGCATATTTAATAAAATTATGGATAAATTTTCTTTGGAAAAAGTAAAGAAATCAAAAATTAATTTAGGTTCTTTTCTTAATGAAAAATTCTTAAGTAATATTAAGTCATTAAATTTACAACCAATAAATATGACATTTATAAAACATACAGATGAGATGAAATTAAAGAATATCCCCCCACAAATACTTATAGTTAGTCATGAAAATGATAAAGAGATTGAAGAAAATTTAGTACATATAACTTGTTTAGATGATAAATTACTAAAGGATTTTATTGATAGGATATAAGATGAAAACAGAAATTCAACTTTATGATGAAAACGATAATTTAGAACAAGATATAGTTTTTGATAGACAAGTAGTGACTCGTTATAGATATAAAGGCTCTGCTAAACCATTAATAGATGAGATAAATTACTTAAAGGATGAAATTAGGAAACTTAAGCAAAGTAAAATACAAGAAGTTTGTATTTTAAGTGATGAAGAAGCAAAAATGCAAATTCAAGATTTAATTAAAAGATTTAAGTTACAAGGATTAAAAAATATAGATGTAATTGATATAACTAACAAATTAAATATTCCAATAGCCCAAGTTGAAAAAATTATGTCGGAATTAGAAAAAGAAAAGGTAATTTTACAAAATGAGTGATAACGAAAATATTCTTATTCCTATCAAAATAATTGATGGAGATAAATGGCTCTCTTTAATGAATTTAACTCCAAAGGCAAAAGTTCGTTCTGTTGGAATGGATAATAAACCAAAAAGAGTACAGGACGAAGGAAAACATCATTGTTTTGAAATAAATGTTGAGGGGAATATTAGAATAAAACCTCGGTCTTGGAAAATTTTGTAATAAAATTGTTTAAATTATTCTTTCACAATAATAATCTTATTATTTTTTAATTCAACTTTTAATTCCTTATCTAAAAATTTTCCTTCTTCAACTATTTTCTTTGGTAAATTTATTCTGTATTTAATATATTCAGTATCACCAATTTTCTTATCCTTAACCTTCATAATCTTCATAAGTTAATTAGGTGCCCGAAGTTTATAAAACTTTAGGCATAGTCTTTTTAAGATATATTTTGAAGAAATCTCTATACCATAAATAACAATCAATACAGAATAAGGTTAAAAAAAGTAAAAAAGAAATAAACCCAATAACACCTATTACAATACTTTTAAATTGAAATCCTAATAAATAGACCCCTAACGCAGTTAAAGTAAGCCCAAATGAATTAGCTAAATCATGCGTTCTTAACCAAGGATGTTTCATATTACCTAATAAGTTAGTCATGTTATAAATTTTACCAAAATTCCCGTGTTTACTTCTTTTAAAAAAAGCCCACTTAATGCACCAATGTACTGTTTGCCTGTTTTTTTATTGGTTTCTGGTGGTGACAGGAAAGAAGCTCACAAAGTTTTATAATTAGAATTTTCTTTTTAATATTATGGAAAGTGGAGAAATTGATATTCCATTAGCAAAAGAAGAGGAAGAAAAAAAGATAGATTTTCTTAAAAAAAGAAAATTTTCAGATTTTAGGATTCATCCATATTATAATCGTGATAGTTATATTAAACATGTTGTTGAACTTGATATAATTAAAGATATTTACCCACAATTTGATAAAATAATTGGTGTTTTTAAAAGACCAGCAAATAAGGGATATAAATATTCTTTTATTTATAAGATAGAAGATGTTAAGTCTTTAGTCTTATGCTTTTATTTAGATGAAACACCCCCCAAGTTTTTCAATGCCTATTTTGATTATACAAAACAAGATAAGAAGTTGAGAAAGAAAGTTGAGAAATGGATGAAAAGAGAATCTAAACAGTAATAGGAACTCTGCTTGTTTCTTGTGGAATCACAAATTGAAAAGTATGCTCTTTTAGTTGTGTTGCTAATGCTATTCCTAAAGTTAACATATTTCCTATTCTCATTACTTGAATTTTAGCTAACTTTAAATTATTTAGCTGCTCAGATGGAAAATTAAACAATTTAGAAGCACAATCTATTTCTACTCCTAGAACCTTTCCACTTTCTCCTACATCAATAACAATATTCTCAAAAACTAAATTCCCAATTACTTTTTCTTTCTCAAAATTATTATGAATATACAAGATATCTAAATCTTCTTCATATTCATATTCTTTCATATTATCTATAATGAGCTTTTCTTTTTAAACTTTACTTAATTTTCATAATTAAGCATCAAAATTCGTTTGCTTTTCATTTTACTTGTTAACATTACAATATCTTTTCCTGGTTTAGATTGGTTTAATTGATATTTGTTTAATTGGATGTTTAATTGAATTTATTGCTTGATTGCCCTTACATTATTCAATTGAGTTGTATTACCTAATTTAATGGTTTAAACTATTCTTAATTATATATTACATCTCTTATGTAATATCTCTTTTCATAAGGGGAGTTGTTTAGTTGTTGTTTTAATAAAAGATCAATTGTAATTCCAAAGCTGAAAAACATTATTCCCATAAGTATAAAGAAGAAACCTAAAACAAACCAAGCATTTCCACTAAGATCCATTGATTTGAATATTCTTTCATAAGCCATCCATATTTCTATAATTATTCCTACGAAAGCTGATAACAAACCTGCCTGACCGAAAATGTGTAGAGGTCTTTGATAGTATTTTTGTATGAACCAGATGTAAATAAGGTCAATAAAACCTCTAACTGCCTTACTATAACCATATTTTGTTGTTCCTGAGTTTCTTGGTCTATGATTAACAACTATTTCACCAATTCTAAATCCTTTCCATCTTAACAATGAGATTATGTATCTGTGCATTTCTCCTCCAATGTCAAGACTTTTTACAGCTTCTTTTCTATATACTCTTAGAGTACAACCTGTATCATGAACATTATCCCTTATCATTACCTTTCTTAATAATCGGCCAATTCTTGTAAGAACTTTAATTCCTGATTTGTCTTTTCTATGCTTTCTCCAACCGCAAACAACATCTAGATTTTCATCTTTTAGTTTCTTTAACATTGCTGGAATATCATTTGGGTCGTTTTGGAGGTCTGAATCCATTGATATAACAAAATCTCCTTTTGAGGCTTTGAAACCTGCATCTAAAGCAGTTGACTGGCCATAATTTCTGTTAAGATCTATAATTACAACATTTTTTAATTTTCTAAGTTCTTTAAGAGAATTATCTGTTGAACCATCATTAATATAGATAATTTCATAGCTTCCAAGTTTTGAAATTACTGATCTTATTTCTAAGTCTAGTTTAGAAATGTTCCCCTCTTCATTATATACTGGAATAACAATAGAGAAATCTAAAGCTTTCATGTTTATTGTTTTTGTTCTCACTTTTTGGAAACCTTTTTCTAAAAGGTTTATCTGAGAGATATTATTCATTATTTCCATTTTAAGATGTTATTCTATATAAGTATTATCCAGTATTAATTTAGGAACAGCTGAATGGTTTTTAAACTTTTTGGATTGTTATAATGTTTGAGTGGTGACAAAAGCGTAAGTTTTATAAATAGTTTATTTATAGATTATTTATGAGTAAAAAGACTAAATCTAGAAGAGTAGAAAATCCTGAAATAGAATTTGAAAGAGTCCCTCAGTTAACTGAAGAATCAAAAATGGTTTCAGTTGAGAGGCAAGAATATAGGAGTGGAATAATTCTTGATAGTATTGAGGAATTGGAACATGCTTTTAGGATATATGATGGAGGTTGTGTTGAAAGTTCAAAATCAACTGAGGATACTCTTCTTGAAAACATTAAAAGAGATCATGGAGTATTGGGTGTTGGAGTTGCTTTAATGGGAATAGAAATGGGGGGAAAGGGCTTTATAGACAAACTTGTTGATCATGCTACTGACTCCTTAAAAAAAACTGGGGGATTTCATAAACATTTTGATTATGATGCTCTGGGAACAAGATTTTTCAAGACAAGTGTTGGAGTTGATAAGGTTGATGGAAAATATATTCTTGAATTATGCGCTGCTTATGTTGGACAAGAACCTGAAGAAAATTTAGCAAAATTTATAGATAAACCAAGAGCATTATTAAGGGCAGATGCAAACGCTGTTATGAGTATCGTTGATGACTGGTGGTTTAATATTAATCTTGAAGATGCTGTAAGAAATGTTCCTTTTTTAAAGAAAAGAACAAGTGAAGCAGATGAATGGGCAGCATATTTTGAAAATCCCTATAATGGGTGGAAATCTCCTAAATCTTCATTTAAGCATAATGGAAATAATTTTGCATTAGTTATGGGATTAAATGCACATACTTTAAGGCCTGAAAATAGAGATATAGAGGAATATTACATAGCGAATAGAGGAAAAAATATAGTAGGGGGTGCATGGAAAATTTTTGAAGGAAATAAACAAATATCACCTACTCCCGAAAATCCTTCAGTCTCATTTTCAGTTTTACTTCCTTCATTAGATAAGTACTCTCGTAGATTAGCAGTAAGAGAAGAAGACATGAAGTCTGTATATGTTGCTAGAGATTATATTGCTGAATTAATTTCTAAGAATTGATATTTCGAATTTTCTTAATAGCCAGTTTTAATTATATAAGAGAATTTCTTTCTTGGGTGTTTTATGCCCCAAATTAAGAGTTAATGGAATCTGGACATTAACTTCCTTGCCTTGCTTCTTAAAAACTATATTAAGTAAAACATAAACATGATTTGTTTTATATGTAATAGACATTTTCATATTTTGGATATTACCTAATACTTCTTTTGCTATGCCTAAATTTTCACTTGCATCCATTATTTCCATACCACAAATAAGGTTTTTATGATTAACATCTAAAATAAAATCTCCTATATCTATGGATGCCTTTACCTTTTCTCCATTAGAAATGGAAAAAATATCGTTTTCAAGATCATAATCTATTCTTTTAATTTGCTTTGCCATCTTCTATCAGTATTCCAAGCACTTATCACTTTTAAAACGTTTGTAGCATCAATTTCGACAATCAAAACTAAAGAGTATTTTCTACTCATTCTAAACCATAGTTTAAATCTTTCATCTTTCCCTTGCTCAATTTTTTCTAATTTGTCAAGCTGTAATAAAAAACGTCTTACCATACCTTCATTTATTGGCCTATCTCCAGATCTTTTGTAAAAATGTTTATCAAAGGCAATATCATCTTGATTTAGTTTTTCGAGGAATTTTTTAACACCTTTTAATTCCATGCTAGATTAAAATAATTATAGTTTTAATATTTTCTTAATATATGAGTAACACGTAGTGAAATTACAATAAACCTTATAAAGCTATTTTTTAATAGAATTAACAATGTTAAAGAATATATTTGAAGGGAAGCACAAAAGCAAAGTAGTTTCTTTTGCTTTCACAATCGCGGTTATCTCTATGCTTTTACTTGCTGGACCTGCTCATGCATTCAGTTTAAAACTTGATGGTGGAGATGTTACTGTTGTTCAAGGAGAGGATGTAAGCTTTGATGTTACTCTAGATCTTGGAAGTTATAGTTTTGATAATATCCAACATCTTAAGCTTAAGTTAACTGGAGAGAATCTTAACTTAACAAGTTATGGACATGACGATGATAAACCTTTAGAAAAGGTTTCCAAAAATAATCGGACTGATGATGAAGATAAACCTTTAGAAAAGGTTTCCAAAAATAATCGGACTGATGATGAAGAATATAAAGACCATGGAAAAGCTGTAAGAAACTGCTTATTTGACAAATATGGTAATTTTATTTCAAAATGTAATGGAATTAAAAGTATAGAGTTAATTAATTCAACATCAGGTAGTGGACTTCCAGGATATGGCTACGGTTACGGTTACGGCTATGGTTATGGAGGTAATGGTGGACAGGAAAATATTGTTAAGTATCATATTGTATTAGACACTGAAAATCTTCCATCTGGAGATTATGAAATTTCTGTTAAAGTTAAGATAAAGAAGATATTTGAGAAAGAAAAAGAAAAAGAAAGCAATAATAAAAAATTCCATGTAAAAGATAAACCTAACCCTCATCATGATTCAGATGATGAAGATGAACATCATGGAAATTCAAGCAATGGATCAAATGGAAGCTCTAGTGGAGGAAGTTCTGGTTCTGGCAATTCTGGAACAACTGGAAATGTTGTAAGTGAAAATAATGATCATGATAATGGAAATGATAATTCTAATAATAATGAAACTGAACATGATAATGATAATAACAATGGGCATGATAATGAAAATAATAATGGTAATGAACAGAACAACAACTCTGAAAATAATGGACACATAAATG
>JBBSXX010000144.1:0-8530 GCA_038045565.1 Nanobdellota archaeon | reverse complement strand
TTCAAACTCAAATAATGCTAATAATCAAGTAAGTGGAGAAAAAGAAGAGAATGATGGAAAAAAGAATGAAAAGCAAGAAACAAATAACCAAGAACAAAAAAGCTCAAGTGAAACAAAAAAAGAAACTTCTGAAACAAAATCTGAAAAGCACGAAGACAAATCAGAAAGTCATGAAGAAAAACATGGTAATGAAGAAAACCATTCCAATGGTAATGGCAAGAGCAATAATGATTCAGGCTCTTCTGGATCTTCTAGTGAAGGAAAGGGAGATGGAAAAAGAAGTGGAAAAAATAACTAAGAGTAATAATTTTGAGTTTTACTTTGATGAAGAATAAAAGACACCAAGGTTTCTTTCCAGGAAAATATACTTGTTTTCTGGACCAGAGAATCTATGATTCTCCTGGTTATGAACTCTCCTTTAATAAGGCTGGATGTATAGAAACCTGCAAGGTTTTTATTTATGACATCTCCGTTATTAACTATTATCCATTTTATACTTTATTGAATATAATCAATTAATTTTATATTACTTATTAATTATTAAGTTATAATTGGGTTATAACAAAGTTCTAACACTTTTCATCTATTGCTTTGTCTTAATTTAATAATAACAACATAGCAAAAGATTTATAAACTTAGATTTTTAAGAAATATTAAGATATTAATTAATAGTATCACTACAAAATTAATACAATCAAGATACAAATAAAATCTACGAAAAGATGGAACAAACACAAATTCAAAAGATACATAAAGGAAAACATAAGAAACTTAGCGTTCTTGCTGTGCTTCTTACTTTTTTTATTATAACACTTTTAGTATTAACAGGACCTGCTTATGCTTTATCGCTTAATTTGACAAGTGATAAAACTGATGTAAAAAAGGGAGATAGTGTTAATTTTGATATTTCTCTAAATCTAGATTCAAATCAATATCTTGACCTTTCATCTATTACTTTAGTTTTGGATGGACCTTTAAAGAAAGAGTGTGTATTTGATAAGACTGGAAATGTTATAAGCGGATGTCAGGGAGTAAGTTCAATTACATTACTAAGCAAGACAAATGGAACTTATGGATATGGATATGGATATGGTTATGGTTATGGAAGTTTTACAGACATTAAATATAGAGTAAGGCTAAACACTGGAAGTTATCCGGCTGGAACATATAATACTCAAATTAAAACTATTATTGCAAGTGCTGTTTACACTAAATTAGGCAGTCCAATTATAGTAAGATCAAATTCGGATAGTGGAACAACAGGAACTACTACTAGAAATGCATTTGATGACGGAAGATCTGATGATTCTTCAAGAGGAAAGGTATTACTTCAAGAAGAAGATAAGTTTAACTTCATGCTTGACAATGAATTCCACTCGCTTCAGGTATTAAGCATAAACAATGAAAGTGTTAATTTAATTATAAGATCAGAGCCTAAAGAAGTTACAATGACTATTTATGAAGATAAATCTGTTGACATTAATGATGATGGAAAGGCTGATTTGAATCTTTCTTTATTATATACTGGAAATGATCAGGCTTCACTTCAGATAATCTATCCAAATAATGTTAAACTTGATAAAGAAACCAGTTTGGAAGGGACAAAACCTAACTATATTTCAAGTAGTTTAATTGAAGAGAGTTATACTGAAACTAGAAATGACTTTGTTGGTGTGGTGTTTGGAAATGGAATTTTTGGAAGTTTAATATTTATTGTTATACTAGTTTTTATAAATCTGATAGTTTTAGAACTAATAGCATTTTCAATGTTTTCACTTAAGAGGAAAAACACAAGAGTTAGGATAAGAAGATACATTTAAAAACCTAAACTCGTGAGATTTTACCACTGCATGTTAATACAATAGAGTTTAAATATAAGTTAGTTCTTATTCTATTATAAAATAGCAACAAAAAGAGGATGTGATGAAATTTTTTAACTCTAGAGTTATTGCAGGAGTTGTATCTGTACTCGTTATAACTATTTTAATTCTTGCAGGACCTGCTACTGCTTTTTCC
The DNA here is from genome assembly GCA_038045565.1 of Nanobdellota archaeon. Classification (GTDB taxonomy): domain Archaea; phylum Nanobdellota; class Nanobdellia; order Pacearchaeales; family GW2011-AR1; genus JACPLR01. The sequence goes on along the minus strand of JBBSXX010000144.1, from coordinate 6,514 downwards.
CTCGGCATTATTGTTAAAGAAAAATTTGTAAAACTTGGTGATCAAGCAAAAATATTTGTTTCTTCACAGCTTGAAGAAAATGAAATGCTTGAAGTTTCTAAGTTTGAACTAGTTGTTGAAAATGATGAAAAAAGCTTTACATGTTCTTTCCTTCCAAACGGCACATTTATTTCTGGATGTGATGGTTTTACGATTACAGAAGCTTCTATGATTAATGAAAGTACAACTATTCTGGGTTATGGTTATGGTTACGGCTATGGATATCAGACAATTAAAGGTGGAAAGCTAGGATATAATATTTCAATTGATACTAGAAAGATAGGTGCTGGAATTTACAATACTAAGATAGTAATGTTCTTGAAAGAGGATATTAGTGAAAAAGATGGTGGGGAGTTATTTATAATAGACACTAATGGATTAAGAGGATGTTCTTTAAGAGCTAATTCAGGAATTGTTGAGCTTGGAGAGCAGCAGACAAGCAGAAATAAACTAAGCCTGAATATTCCTTTACAGAATGCAGTTACAGGATCAGGCTCTTTACAATCTCAGGCTAGAAAGGTAAGGTCTAAATATGAATTTAGGGTTATAGGAACTCTTCAAAATAATGCAACTAATGCTCAAATCCTTGTTTCAGGAAAGTATACTGAAAACAGAGGAAACAGCAGTGAGGAAAGGGCAATTATATATCTTGATAAGAAGAATAAAGAGATAACAATTAGTGATAATAAAGTTAATGCTGAGAAGATGAGAGTTACTTTAATGCAGAGATGTTAGTTATTTTAATTATAAATATTCTTACGATGGCCAATTTTTAAGATAACAATTGTTTCTTTATCTCTAAAAATATCAGCAATTATTCTCCAATCACCTACCCTTAATTTAAATCCATCTGTTTCGACTAATCTCTCAAAAAATCTAAAAGGATCTTCCTTAGAATCTTGTAGCTTATTCCAAATCCTTTCTTTAATATTCCTTTCTAATTTGTTCAGGTCTTGAAGAGATTTCTTTTCAAAAACAAGCTTATACATTTTATATGCCTAGGATTTTCTTTGCTTCTGCTTCTGTATAGAATTCTCTTTTCTTAACTCTTTCTCTTGCTTCTTTAATATCTTTAATTGTTTTTTGGGATAATTTTGGCTCATTTTCACATAATTTAGCTATGTAAATTAGCTTTCTAATTAATTCATCATAACTTTCATTTTTATATTGTTTAAACTTGTCCAATTCTTCTTTTGTTTGAACTTTTAAGCGTAGTGTTGTTTCCATTTTCTTTCTTGTCGTATCTTGTCTTTTATTGTATGCTTTTGTATACAAATGTATACTATTTAAATATTTTGTTTTTAAATATAATTATTCTTTTTTTCTAAATTGAGAGATTCTATAGCCAAATTTGAAAAGATCTGGATTTGGGAGAGAGGAAGTTATTACTTCATTTGTATCATTCCAGATTCTTAAACTATCAACAAATTCAACTAACTCAAGCTTTGCTCCAAAAAGAGTGGCTTGCATTTTAGCTTGCATATTTTGTGCAAACATGTAATCTGATTTTTTTCCATCATAAATGTCATACTTAATATGTGAGAACTGCCCGGCCTTCTTTAAAGCACCTATAAGATTTCTATAAACTCTTAACTCTCCAAAAAAAAGGTTATAATTTTCAGGACATAAATCAAGTCCTATATCTTTTGCTCTTTCTATCATTTCTTTATCTTCTTCAGTTACCTTACCTGAAGACGTTGCTTCTGGAAAAGAAACTATTGTTGTATCAGCAATTCCTTTAGGTAATTTACAATCAATTATATCCTCAAGAAAGAGAATAACTCCTTGATCATTTGGATTTATATTAAAACCGTTTTTCCTTATACTAGCTTTAATTTTAGACCTTGCTAGATTTTCTCTTGCATATTCTAGCATCTTAATTGAAGAATCAATTCCAATAACTAATTTATAACCTTTATTTCTTGCAACTCTTTTAATGATTTCTCCTGGCCCTGAACCAGCATCAATTAACACTCCATTATTTGTTGTTTGAATTCTTTTAGAAATATGATCATAAGCTCTTTGATATTCAATAGAATTACTTCTTGAAATCCACCAGTTAATTCTTTCATCTGAATACATTAAATTTATTGATAAGAATTGTTTTTAAGGTTGATGGTAATAAAATTACTTCTTGTGTTTTTTATGTTTTGTTTCTCTGCACTTTTTACACTGTCCTCTAAAAAGTTTTCTGCATTTTCTACATATTCCAGCCATGTATAATATAGTATCAAGATGGTTTTTAAAGCTTATTATAAGGAGAGTCTCTCTGGAGTTCCACTTTATAGGTAATTATGATATGGTTTTTAAGCAATATACCAGATGTTCAATAAATAATTTATTTTTAATAGGATTTTTAATTCCGGATAGAGTGCAGCATTATGATTATGATTATTAATATTTTAATGTCAAGAACCATACAATAAATTGTATGGTGTGTTTAGTCGTCAAGAATCATCTGATTCTTGAGCGCACCCAAGAATTTAAACTTCATAATTCTTGGTGTCTTGAGCATGCTCAAGAATTGTTTTTACTCTCTCACGAACTAAAGTAGGGAGTTTGCATAAAAAACAATTCTTGACATATCAAACTAATTAATTTAAACCAATCAAATTTGTTTAGTATTGTTACGTATATTCTAATATTACATAATATTATGAAAAAATTAGTTCTTCAAAAAGCCATTCATTTGATCATAGTAATTACAAAAAGCTATTCCCTCGACGACAATAATACTTATAAAGCAATTAAATTTTAGGTATTTTAGTTTATAGTAAAATGGGGCCAACAAGAAAAAGGGGCACAATCCTCTTTAATTTAATAGTAAGTAGCTTTATAGTTTGTGCATTATTGTTAAGTTCCAGTTTTGCATATGCTGCTGCTGATGTTGCATATATTTACGATAAAAGTTTTAATATTGATAATAATGTTATTCAAGTCTTTAACAACAAGAATTTAAGTGTTGAAACAATTCCAGTTACAAGATTATCTCAAACTGATTTTTCACAATACAGATTAATTTTTGTTGGAAATGAAAGATTCAGAAACCCAAATTTAATTCCTATTTCTAGATACCCCACAATTATTACAAATTATTACAATGGTGGGGATTGGGGAATAACTGATAATGATGGTATTTCAAAGATTGCTGGTTCAAAGCCTTTAAGTGTTAAGAAAAATGGTCAGATTATACCTGTTTACACTTCTGCTTTTTTCAGAGATGGAAGCTCTGTTGCTATTCCATACTATTATTTAGCAACTGATAATAAAGCTCAGGGATTTGTTCAATATACAGGAACAAATACTGGATATCAAGATATTGATTTGGGGGATGTTATTTCTTTAGCAAATGAGAGTGCTAGATTGAAAAACGGCCAGATTATAAATGATAAAATATGTTTCTATGGTATTGTTGAAAGTGATTACTGGACGCCTCAAGCAAAGCAATTATTTGAGGATTGTGTAGGCTTTGTTGCAAGTGCATGTTCAAAAGATAGTGAGTGTGCAGGGAATTTTACTAGTGAGTTGTATTGTAATGGTACAAGTATTTATCATGATGTTTCAGTTCCTTTCTGTGAAAATCCAGGAAGTATTGATTCAACATGTTCTGCAAATTCAAATCCAGTTTTAGTTGAACAATGTGAGAATGCTTGTCTAAACGGAGCTTGTGTTGAGTGTACAACTGACGCTCAATGTGATGATGATGATAATTCAACAGTAGATATGTGTACAAATAATCAATGTGAACATACACCAATTCCTTGTTCAAACGATGCTCAATGTGATGATCAAAATCCAAGAACGGTTGATTCTTGTGTAAATCCTGGAACAACAAATAGTTCATGTAGAAATACAGAAGTAAATTGTTTAGTTAATGGCGATTGTGGATTTACTGGTTTTAGCGGAAATGAATTCTGTTCAACTGATGATGTTTATAAAACTTATCAAAATGCAACTTGTGTAAATCCTGGAACTCTTGAGAGCAATTGCATTGTAACACAAAATCCAAAACTTGTAAATGAGTGCAATGATAATAATGTTAATACTCAAGACAGCTGTTCAACAATTAATAATACAGCTTCTTGTATATTCACACCTATTGGCGAGTGTTCTCAGAATAGTGATTGTGGAAATTTAACTTCAAGTAGAATATGTGTTGGAACTAATGTTGTTAATAGAACAATAAATCCGAGTTGTTCAGGCAATAGCTGTCATGTATCTCAAAATGATACCCTTATCCAACAGTGTTCTAATGGTTGTTCCAATGGAGCTTGTATTAATCCCCCAGTAGCTTGTAACAATAATTCTGATTGCAATGATAATAATTCTCAGACAAGTGATAATTGTATAAATCCAGGAACTCCGCAAAGTTTCTGTCAAAATAATAATTTACAATGTATAAATAATGCGCAATGTGGAAATCTAACAACTAGTTTATTATGTAATGGAAATTCTGTTATTAATAGAACAACAACTCCTGCTTGTGTTGGAAATTCATGTACCCCTCAAGTAAATGAAACTCTTGTTGAGAACTGTGCTTATCAATGTTCAAATGGAGCTTGTATACAGCCCCCTATAGCATGTTCAACTGATTCTCAATGTAATGATAATAGTGTTAGAACTGTTGATCAATGTGTTAATGCTGGAACTCCAAGTAGTTATTGTAGAAATACTGAAGTAAATTGTTTAGTTAATACTGATTGTGGATTTACTGGTTTTAGTGGAAGTGAATTCTGTTCAAGTGATGATGTATATAAAACATATCAGAATGCAACTTGTGTAAATCCTGGAACATTACAAAGCAATTGTGTTGTAAGTCAGAATTCAATTAAAGTAAATGAGTGTAATGATGGAAATTCTAGCACAATTGATAGTTGTTCAAATGGAATTTGTGTTAATAATTTTGTTCAGTGTACAGCTAATTCACAATGTGGTTCTGTAACTAGCACTAGAATTTGTATAGGAACAAATGTTGTGAATAGAACAACAACTCCATCTTGTGTTGGAAATAATTGTCAATCAAATACAAACGATAATATAATACAACAATGTCAGAATGGATGTTCTAATGGAGCTTGTCTTCCAAATAATCAGCCTGTTTGTGGAAATGGAATAACGGAAACTGGTGAGGAATGTGATGATCATAATACAGCTAATGGAGATGGTTGTTCTTCTACATGTAGTTTAGAAGGTGGAAGCTGTCAGGAAATTTGTAGTGGTGGTAAGTTAAATGTAGAATTAGTTATAGATAGAAGTGGAAGTATGAATAGAATGTTAGAGCCTCCTCAAAATGGTCCTTTTGTAAAAGTTCCTAAGATAAAGGGAGCTAGAGATGCTGCTCAGAATTTTGTTGTTGAAGCATTAAATAAAAACCCTTCAACTAAAATAGGAGTTATAAGTTTCTCAACAGATGCAAGAGAGGATATTACTTTAACAAGCAGTCTTGCAAGTCTGAATAGCACAATTGCAGCATTATATGCAAATGGAAATTCTGATACTAATTATAATCAATCTATAAGAAATGCTGTTGATAAATTAACTGCAGAAGGAGATTCAGCTCCTAAAATGATTATTTTCCTATCTGATGGTCAGCCTACTGTTACAAGCGCAAATGATAACTCTGGAACATTTGTAGATGCTAAAGATGTTCAATCTGCAATTGATGCTGCATGGTATGCTAGTGATCATGGCGTAATATTAATAACTATTGGATTTGGAAAGAAATCTGAATTAAATGAGACCCTATTACAACAAATGGCTCAAATTGGTGGGGGAGATTACTTCTTTATTGAATCTTATCCACAATTAATACAATTGTATAGAGATCTTGGAGGAAACTCTTGTCAAGTTATTTGTTCAAATCAGACAATAACATGTTATACAAATTCTGATTGTAATGATAATAATCAGCAGACAAATAATCAATGTATAAATGCAGGAACTAGTGAGAGTTATTGTATAAATAATAATTTACAATGTATAAATAATGCTCAATGTGGTTCTGTAACAAGTGTTTTATCATGTAATGGAAATTCTGTTATTAATAGAACAACAACTCCTGCTTGTGTTGGAAATAATTGTCAATCAAATACAAATGAAGTCATAGTACAACAATGTTCTTATGGATGTTCTAATGGGGCATGTAATCAGCCGAATATAATCTGTTCAACTAACTCTCAATGTAATGATAATAATCCTCAGACAAATGATGTTTGTGTAAATCCTAATACTCCTCAGAGTTATTGTAGAAATGATAATCTTCAGTGTATAAATGATGCTCAGTGTGGTTCTGTAACTAGCACTAGAATTTGTACAGGAACAAATGTTGTGAATAGAACAACAACTCCCCATTGCATGGGAAATTCATGTAATTCCCATACAAATGATGCTATTATTCAACAATGTCAGTATGGATGTAATGCTGGAGCTTGTATACAACCCCCTATAGCTTGTTCAACTGATTCTCAATGTAATG
>JBBSXX010000143.1:0-13212 GCA_038045565.1 Nanobdellota archaeon | reverse complement strand
TTCACAGGCTTGTCTCCTGGAATACATATTAATTTAGTTGCTGCTTTTTTAGTTTCAATTTCAGCAGCACTACTCACAATAACTTCTCCGATAACTCTAGTAATATTTATAGTCTCTATGGGAATAACCCATACTTTTATAGATTTCATTCCAAGCATATTTTTAGGGGCTCCAGAAGAAGATACAGCTTTATCAGTTTTACCAGGTCATCAATTACTAATTGAAGGAAAGGGTTATGAAGCTGTAAAATTATCTGCATATGGGAGCTTATTTTCAACACTTACCATAATACTAATCCTTCCAATATTTCTATTTGTACTTCCAAAAATACAAAATCTTCTCCAAATAATAATTCCCATTTTTCTAATACTCTCTTCAGGTTATATATTTTATACTGAAAAAAATAGAATAGCTGCAATAATTGTTTTCCTTCTTTCAGGTTTCCTTGGAATTTCTGTGCTTAATTCAAATCTAAACCTAACAGAACCCCTTTTACCTTTATTCACTGGTTTATTTGGTATATCTTCCTTAATTGTAAGTATAAAGTCAAAAACTAAAATTCCTCCGCAAGAAACAAAAATAAAAATCAATAAAAAAGACCTAATTCAACCATTATTTGCTTCATTTGTCATAGCACCATTATGTAGCATAATTCCAGGGATAGGAAGCAGCCAAGCAGCAGTCATATCCTCAACTTTAATTGAAAGCACAAACAAAAGATTCCTAGTTTTGTTAGGAGCTGCAAGCACAACAGTACTAGGACTAAGTTTTATTGTTTTATACTCATTAAATAAATCAAGATCAGGCCTAGCAGTTATGATAGAAAAATTAATGCCGGAAATATCTTCCTTAAATCTAGGGATAATAATACTAACAATAGTAATCTCTAGCTTAATTGCATTTTTCTTAGCAATTTATATAGGAAAACTATTTGCAAAGAACATAAATAAAATAAATTACACAAAATTATCTATATACATAATCTTATTCCTAAACTTCATAGTATTAATCTTCTCGGGACTTTATGGATTCTTAATATTGATAGTATCAACATTACTAGGATTATATTGCATAATATCTGGAGTTAAAAGAATAAATTTAATGGCTTGTTTGATATTACCAACAATTTTGATTTATTTGCTTTAATATAAAACTCCCATAAAATTACCATAAGTAACAAAACAATAAAGGTTATATTCAAAATTAAACTTATAAATAATTACATCAATAATCTATCATCCCATAATCATCTTTTATTAAAATTATTTGTACTATTGCATTACTTATATTATAAAAAATTAAACAATACCTACACTCAAATTTCCACCAATATGAACTCCACCATTACCAGCCATATTGCTTATATTAAACATATTTGAAAAATCTTCATCATTCTTTAAGATTTGTCCCCCTATCTCTCCATTTGGAAACATATCAGAGTGAACATTAACATAAGTAAGTCCTTCAACAATTTTTTCCTCTTGAGGTTCTGAATAATTCCATATTCCAGATTTGCTCTCTCCTAAAGATAGATTAAATAATACATTAGAGTTAACGTCTCTAACAGAAAATCCATGAATATGTGAAAAAGTTTCGTTACCCATTAAACCAGTATAATGAATATCATATCTTAATGTATTGTCGGTTTTATTCATAAAGAACTCTCCAAAACCACTAGCATTTGTATCAACTCCAGGATTTTGTTGATTTCCAGTTAAGTTAGCACTAAACTTCATACTTCTTCTATCAGAGCCCGGTATTTCTGCAAATAAAACTGCCTGATTTGGATATGGATTAAAGTCATCAACATCCTCCATTGTAACAACAATCATATCATATATCTTGAAATTCACTATTTTTTGTGTGAAAGAAAATGATTCTCTTCCATTCTCATTAGTAGAGAATGATCCAACACTTAATTTATATCCTGAATCTAAATCAACAATCCAAACTTCAAAAAGTTCATCATCATCATTATATAGATTATCAACATCAAAGTTAACTCTGACATTATCCATATTCTCTCCAGTTGATCTTACACTTAATATTGAAGCTTTCCCACTTGCGTTGCTTCCTTCTAAATTAATAAACATTAAATCTTCAACCATAAATGCTGTTACAAATGCAAAAGAGATAAATAATACAAGAGCAGACAAAATAGCCCTCTGTGTGTAACCCTTATCTGTTTTTTTTCTCATACCTTTTGTTTTAACCATAAAGTAAAACACTCATCAAGAGGTATATAAATCTATAGCACTACTTTCCGTCAATACTAGCCTCTATAAAAATTTCACAAGGAAAAAGTAATGAAAAAATATTTCTTGAAAAATATTTTTCTTTTAGTAAATTTTAAGTAAAATATGTCCATAAAATTTATTTATTCATTAACATTTAATTAAACATTTTAATAGAAATTTTTCATAAGAGAAAAATTTTACATTTAAATTATTTTAAGCTTAAGATGAAATTAAATAAACTTAGTTAGTATTGTTACCTATAATTCACTTATACTTATTTACAAAATACAACACAATTGCAAATACAACAGCAGAAATAAAAAAGCTCCACCCAATACTTAGCTCAAAGTAACCAAGAAAAACAGCAAAAACTAAAATAAATACAATTCCAGGAATTAAAAACTTCTCACTCATTTTAAATTAAACTTTTACCTCTTGCCAAACAAGATCAATAGTATTAAAATATTTCTTAGTAAATTCTGCAGCTTTGATTGCAGAAAAAGGTTTACAAGTATAACAATCAATAGTTAATAGTGGTGGGTTTGTAGGATAACTATACACTGCAGCGCCTGAAGATTTCCAATGTATCCATCCTCCAAAACCCATATCGTGAGCACTATATGCTTTAGGTTCTGATAATGCTTCCATCTTAGTAAATTTTGCTAATTCCTTAAGATAAGATTTTATTTGTTCTGGTTCAATAATCTTTTTTGTAGTACCTTCTATAATTATTCTTTGCCTGATTAAATTAGGGGCTAAATTTTTCCATTTCATAAATATAAACATAAAATTTAGTTAATAAATTTTATTAATTTATCAATTACCTATTTTATCATCCAAACCACAGACCTAAATCTGTCTGTTTAGTTTCCTCTCTTCCAAAAATACTTTCAATATATTTTTTAGTTAATTCTAAATTCTGTTTCACATATACTGGAATATCATAATCATTAGCTAATTGTAAAGCTGGTTGAAGGTATTTTATAATTCCTCCTTCAGATATGGTAAATATAATCTTTCCTCCGCAAGAATTACAGACTCCACTTAAGGGAGGTCTTCTAAATTTTGAGTTGCACTTAACACATCTAAAACCTTGCTGTGAAAATTTTCTTAAATTACCCCTTATATCTCTTATAAAGTGTCTTTCAATGATCAATCTAGCAACATCAGAGGCATCAACAGCCCTTATTTTTTTAACAAGCTCCATCTCATTAGCTACTTTTTCTTGCATAGTTGGCAGTTTCTTATAAGAGCTGCATAAAACTCCTGCATTAAAATCACTTGTTTCATGAGTATAACCTATTTTTTTAAAGGGATCTTTTCCTTCTTTAATCCTTGATTTAACATTTTCAAGTTTTATTTTTGAAGAGTGCTCTCCCCTTTCAGCAGCTTCATAAAGTTCTAAAGGATAAAAGTCAGCAATTTCAAAATCAAGAATCTGATCATCAACCTCTCCAGCAACGATTCTTCCATTTAATACAAGAGGAGCATCTTGCGTACCTCCACGATGACTTGGCAAATATGCTTTTGAAAAATTAATTAAAACATCTAAAAGAAGCATCATAGCTGCTTCATCACCATCACACTGATAACTTATTATAGAATTAGCAAAAACTAAATGATTTTTTGTATTAACATTAAGGCAATAGCTTTTTTCTTCACCTAACTCCTTAATTGAAATAATGCTATCATTAACAAAATTTCCATCATATTCGATTTTCATCCCAGATGGTTTCATTTTAGAATAGTTTTTTAATATTTTATTCTTTCTATTAGATAAAAAACCTATTTGATTGAACTTTTTTATAAAATCAGATCCAATTATAAGTTTAGTTATCTTAAACTTAGGTATATCTCTATTTTTTTTAATATAAAATTCTTTTAGTTTGTTTCCTGGCTCCTTCTGATATTCATACCTTTTGCAAAAAATCCCAAATCTTAAGAGACAAAATTCTAAATCATATAATAATCCCTCACTTATACTATCACAACTCACTTTCATCCTTTCTTTTTCAGCTCCGCCATCTCCCTCAAAATATCCTCTTAAAACACAAGCTAATTTTTCTAAAGGTAAATTTAAAAAAATTGATGGAATTCTTTTATCCTTAGCAACTGATCCTGCACATAAAATCTTAGTAAATAATAAATATAATATTTTTGAGGAAAAAGTAACTCTATCTTTTTTATTTTCACTTGGTTTTAATTCAAAATGTGCCTCAAGGGTTTTTGTGATTATTTCCCTTAGCTCTACATCCATTGAAGAAATATAAACTTGGTTTAATCCTTTTCTTCCACCAATACTTCTAGAATAACCCTCAGCAATATAGAGTCCAATCATTTCAAGTAAATCTTTTTCCAACTTAATTATAATTGGTAAAGATATATTATCTCTTTTAATTGAAATTTTTCCTTTGGTATAAATCTGCTCTTTAATATTTTTATCAACTAAAAAAACAAATTCAGCAGGATAACTATCTCTCAAATTAAAATTAGTAAATTGTTTCTTTGTAATTCCTAATTCCTTAATTATCTCTTCGATTTTTAATTTACCAATTTGCTTAATAATATTTTTAATTCCCCTAACCATTATCTCCTTACTAAAACCTAATTTATTTAACTCTTCAATTAAATTAATTTCTTTAATATCTCTTGATAAAATATTAATTTTAGTAGGTAGGGGCAACTTATCCCCTATCGCTAATTCACTAGCTCTCTTTTTTCTTCCACTAACTAAAAATTTATGATTTTCAGTTACTTTAATTTGCTTTCCAAGCGAAGTTTTAATTTCAATTAATTTTAGTTTTTCATGTTTTGTAAAATTATTAATTTCAACAGCTTTAATTCCACCATCTACTCCTAAAGTGCTAAATCCTCCTACTTTCTTTTCTTTAGTTCCAAAATTATCAACAATCTTACCGGGATTTAATTTTTCAACTAACTCTCCAATTTTTACAATTTCCCATTTATCATTATTTTTTACAGGAATAAATGTGTTGTAATCAAAACAATCTCTCCTCATAGCAGCATGCATATAAGGGCTAGCCATTAATCCTTGACTTTTTGAGAAACCAATTATTCTAGCAATTACTCCTGCACAATTATGGGGAGCCATACAAACTGCTAATTGCCCCACGAGATCCTCTCTCTTTTTTATATTATAAACAGATTTTAATCCATAAAGCCTTTGCAACATCTGATCAATAAAATTAGCAACATTCATAAAAACTTCATCAGCTCTTTCATCTCCAGAATCATAATTGCATGGAATAATAATATCATGGGGCATAATTTCTAAAATCTGGTCTTCATTTTCAAGTTCTTTACCATTTTTATCTAAGGTATAACCTAAAGATTTTAGTTTTTCTATGGTTACAGAAACTTCTTTTGGTTTAAAATAAGTTACGGGCATCTCAGTCATATCATATCTAATGGTTCCATCTTTATTTACATTTAAATTAAACATTGATCTAAGGATTCCTTTCCCAAGATTTTCAATTGCATGATCTTTAGATGAAGTTCCTTTTACTCCCTTAACTAATTCTGGTATCTGCCCATTATCAATCCCTAATTTTTTAATTGCATCATGAAAATAATGTTTCGTATCTATTTTTCTCTTATAAAATTTATTACCTCTATTATGTTTTTCACATTTTTCTCCTTCAAGTTTTATATTACATATTGGACAGAAAGTTAATGGCTTGCAATTAGAATTACAATTTTCACAAATACAATATATAGTCTCTTTATTACATTTATCACAAAAATACACTGGAAAATCCCCCAGAACATATCCTACATTCAAAGATTCATTTATACTTCTAAATCTCCCCCCCTCTTCTCCAACGGGAAAAATAATATGTGGACTTCCAGTTAATTTTCTTAATTTAGCTTTTTCAGGCCTTCCCATTCTAGTTCCAATAAATTCTCCAGCTTTATCTTTAATTACAAATTCAGAAAGGTTATTGACAATTTTTAAAATATCTCTCTCTTTCCCATCAATTATACCATCAGCAATAGAATTAATTTCTTTTTCAATGAAGTAATTTTCCTTTTCCAAAAGTTCCAATTTAATTCCCAAATTTGCAAATAACGCCTTGCTATCTATTTCAGGAATAATTACATTTTCTATAGTAACTTCATGTTCAACTCCAAGAAGTTCTAAAACTCTTTTTCCTTGCTTAAATTTTTCTCTTTCAAGGGGACTATAGGGTAAAATTACTTTGTTATTTAGTCTCGCATAAGAAAGCCATCTTAAAAATTCTAAAAAGTCTTCATAGATAATCTGTGTCCAAAAATAAATATATTTTGGGTGAAGAGGTATTCTATATTCATTTGAAAATTTGATTGCATCATTAAATCCTACATTTATATAATCTTCAATTTTTTGTCCAACTTTTTCAAGTTCTAATTTCCACCATTCTTCAACATATCCTGGTTTTAAGAGGATGCTATTCCTATTGGCAATATCTCCAAAGGGAAATAAAATATCCCCAAAGTAAATTATTTCCTCAACATCTTTATAGATATTTTTTGCGTCTTCATAATCATCAATTCTCCTTACACTTCCATTTTTTAGTTTAACAATAGGCCCATCAATAGAATCACAAATACTTATGACACAACCCTTGGTTGGTTTTTCTATTTTTAGTTGAGTCCCAACAGCTAAAAAATTATCTGAAATAGCCATAGTTGCAGGATGTATAGATACAGCTGAAAATCCACTAACTCTACTCCTCCCATACCTAAATCTAAACGCTCCTGATCTAGAAGGATGGCCAAATATTGGCCTTCCTGCAACTAGATCTTTCATATAGGTAGCAACAGTATCCTTGCTCCCACTAGCTCTTTTTTCATGGATCTTACAATATTCTTCCAAAAAATCCCAATCGCTTAATTTAAAACCCTTTTCTCTTAACCCTTTTAGAACTCTCAGAGCTTTTGGAGCTTTTTGTGCAATTCCCTCTGCAAGCATTAAACAAACTCCACCCCTCAATAAATTTGTATCAACTCTTGGGAGATCTTTAAAATTACTAACTTCAAGATTTTCAGAAGGTTCTCCAGCAACCTGTACCGGGATATTGGTTGCTAAAAATATAGCTTCTTCCTCTGTAGGTAGATATTGTAAATTCGTAATTCTTTCATGATAATCAAAAATCTCAGTTACACTCCTCTTTATTTCCTTTTCAGTTGGATCATATTTAGCATACCCAAATATCTCCCTCAAATGATCTATGATTATCAAAGAATAAGTAGCTCCTGTTCCCCCTGCGCTTCTTAATGGTCCTGAAAAGTAAGGCATAAAATATTCTTCGCCACTTCTTGTTTTTCCAAGTTTTAAAAAAGTAAAACCTTCTATCGGACTAGAAACAACACCTAAAGTGATGTAAGCAAAACCCACCCTTATACCTGCTTCAATGCCTTCAATTAAACTAGAAAATTTGCAGAATTTTTCTTTAGCAATTTCTTCTGCAATCTTTAAACAAACAGCTACATCTAAAGCGCCATATTCTTTTTCAAGTTCAATAATTCTGTTGACTATTTTAGGGGTATTAATTTGGGGATGTACGGTTGAAACTAACCCTACAGTTTTCTCAGCTAAATTTCGGGCCAAGGGAATTTCCACATCATTTAAAGGATCTATGCCTTTTTTCCTAGCTTCTCTTGCAATAGAATAACTTTCATTGATTTGTTCATTCAGCATATGGAAATATTTTTCAGTTTGCATTTTCTAATTTAACCTCTTCTTTTTTTAATTTATCTTCAATTTCATTTTCATCCATTTCTGAAGAATCACTAAAATCAAGCATTTTTATTTCTCTTGTCTTAAGATTCATTATTGGTACTTTGCAAGGATCTGGATTATTTCCGACTTTTTCTTCAAAGGGAGTTATCGATTGCCAACAACTACTAGCTATTAGTAAAACTCCATTATATTCAGAAATTTCAGGCCTATGTAAATCTCCTGTCAAAAAAATATCAGGCGTTTCATGAATAAATAAACTATCTTCACCCTCACAAGGAGTATACGTAACTAAAGAATGTGTTGGAGCAAGATGTCTTTTCTTTAGAAGATATTTAACAACACTTGTTGGAGAATTGTGGGCCTTATTTACCCTCAAACTATCAATACTATTAATAATTCCATGAATGCTAGCACCATGATACATTAATACCTTAAATTTTACATCAGAAATTTCTATTAAAGCAGGATTAGTAACGAGATAAATATTTTCCAATTTATGTAACGCCTCTCCATAAAAATCCCCAATAATGGGTTGAGGTTCAGCAACTCTTACAGCATCATGTTGTCCCGGACAAACAATAATATTGACATCTTTTCTTATCATACTAAGCAATTCTGCTAACCTTTTATACTGCTCACGAACATCCTTTATAACGAGTTGAGTTTCCTGACCAGGATAAACCCCGACACCATCAACTGAGTCTCCTGTAATAAATAAATATTTAACTTTCAGAGCTTCTTCTCTTTGTTTTGCATTTCCCACCTCTCCATTTAACCAATTAATAAATTTTAAGAAATTCCTTTCAAGAAACTTATCGCTACCAACATGAATATCAGAAGAAAAGGCAACTAGTTCTTCTTTTTTTGATTTTTTCTTTTCAACTAATTTAATGTCTGGGAAAAAAATATCATTAATAAAAACAATTTCTCTAGATCCACTTACTTTTAAACCTATAACCTCATCTAATAAAATTTCTTTAGCTTTTTCATAAACTTCCTGTCTGTTTTTAGTGACTAATGCGCTAATCCTCCCAGTCAAATCTTCTATTTCTAAAAGAATATTATCATTCTTAGTAATTTTTTTATCAAAAACAAGTCCAATAATTGAATATGATGAATTATTTTCTATGCGATTTATAGAAACTAGATTTTCAAGTTCAGGCCTGTCTTGAAGAAGACCTTTAATTGAAACAAATCTGCTTCTAAAATTCTTGACAAAATCCGAAACATTAATTTTTTTAGGTTTATTTAAATAGATTTTTCTTAAAATAACACTACTTTCAAGATTTTCGCTGTTTTTTTCCACATTAATTAAAGGATTATAAGAAGAAGAAATCCCAAATTTAGATAGAAGTTTTTCTAATTCTTCTTTGTCTGATTGTTTATACTTTAATAAAATTTTAAGTATCTTTTCTTTATTGTTAACAAAAAAAGATAGGGTAAGAATTTTTGGATTAAATTGAAAATTAATTATCTCTAAAAAATTCTTTAATAAATTATGATTTTCAAAATTAGCAAATATTTCTAGAAGTCTTTTATCAAGCAATACACCTTTTTGCATACAGTAAGTTAATATTTCTTGTTCCATTTTGATTAAATTTTAAAATTTTAGCATAAATAATGAAATTTTTAGCCATTTGAATCTATATTGAGGGAATCATGTAGTATCTCTTTTACTCTAACCATTAAATTTGAGGGGATTAATAGTTTAATTTTCCTTGTTCTTCCCTGCCTTCCCTTAGATATAACGATGCTGTTTATCAATCCCATCATATCAAATTCCGAAAGTATATCTGAAACCCTTCTTTGAGTTAAAACCTCTGTTTTTGTTCTGCTACACAACTCCTGATAATAATTAAAAACATCTCCAGTAAATATTTCTTTATGTTCATTTTTTTCTATTAATTTAATTATAGAAAGTAAGGTGAGTTGAAATTGTTTAGGTTCTGTTGAAACAATATCTAAAATTTTATCCTTTTCAATTTTTTCATTAGCAGAATCTATATCATCTAAAACTATTCTTGGTCTATTATTCCTTTCAGCTATTTCTCCAGCTATCCTAAGTAAATCTAATGCTCTTCTCGCATCCCCATGTTCTCTAGCAGCATATGCTGCGCATTTAGCAATTACCCCATCATCAATTACTCCTTCTTTAAATGCCAGTTCAGCTCTTTTTTTTAAAATATCCTTTAATTCCAAGGCATTGTAGGGAGGAAAAACAAGCTCTTCTTCACTAAGTGAACTCCTAACTCGAGGATCGAGCCCATCTAAAAATGTTAAATTATTACTTATACCAATAATACTTATTTGACTTTTAGCTAATTCAGAATTTAACCTCGTTAAATTATATAAAAAATTATCTGAGATCTTATCAACAGCATGATCTATTTCATCAAAAATAATAAGTATAAGTTTTTTTTCATTATCTATCAATTCTAAAAACCTATTATACACCTGATCTGTGGGGAGACCAGTAGATGGTACACTTCCCCCAAATTTTTTAATTAATTCAGCTAAAATTCTATATTCGGTATCAGACACTTTCTTAAGTTTACAATTAATATACTGAATTATTAATTTATTACTTTCAGGGTTTCTTTTAAGAAGTTCATTTTTTACCTTTTGCACACTTAAGGTTTTTCCGGTTCCAGTCTTACCATAAACAAATAAATTACTTGTTCTTTCTCCCCTAAGAGATGGTGCCAAGATACTGGCAATTTGAGAAATCTGATCATCCCTATGGGGGATATTATCTGGAGTATAACTTGTTTGAAGAACAAATTTATCTTTAAACAGACTACCTTTCATAAAAGAATCAAATATTTTATCAATATTGCTACTTTTTTCAACACTTTTCATTTCAACCTCTTTTAATTAACTATAACAAATTGGAAAGTATTTTTATAAACCTTTTTATCATCAAATATCCATATCCTTTATTTCCACTGGAATTAAAATTAAAAGGTGTTATTTTTAAAGAAGATACTCTCAACCAAGCTACATAAATACAATAAGAAAGGAAAAATAAAGGGCAAATATTGGAAAAGAACCCACACCTATGTTTCCATTGGAAAGATGTTTTAACTAAACACTAATAATTTCTTCTAAACACTATATCTATCTAATTTAATATACTATATTACTATATATATTATATAATATATATAATATATAATATATAACTTTAAAAACAAAAATAAGAAAAAAATAAAGTAAAATTAAAAAATCCTTTTTAAATACTTCTATAGGAAATAGGGGGGTGAGGTAAAGTAATGAGTAAATTAGTAAAGTAATGAGTAAATTAGTAAAGTAATGAGTAAATTAGTAAAAATCAACAAAAACTACACTAAAACTAGTTTTCATATCATTTTTCATATAATTCCAATAACTATCCCTCAAATTAATTAAATTTAATTAATTTATTATAAATATTATTAAAATTTTAATTAATTTATTATATCCTCGAACTATCATTAAAATACAATAGAAAAGTTTAAATATATCTCCCTTGTTTATCACTTATGCCAGACGATAGAAGGACACTAAAACATCTTGTTGGTAAGATGGTAGTGACAAAAGAGGGAAAGAGAATAGGATTTATTCAAGATATTACTTTTGAGACTAGAAGTGGTGAATTAATCCAACTAGTTGTTAAAAATTCTACACCCTATTCACAAAACCTTAATTTAGAAAGAACAAATGCTGGAGAATTACTCCTTCCCCATAATTCAATAATGGCTATAGGTGATTTTGTAGTAATTTCTGAAGAAGATTTAAGGTAATTTTATATTTTTATTTAAAATGAAAGTTGTTGGATTTAGCTTTAATAAAATTTCTATAGAGAGAAATAAAGAATCAAGTAAAGATACTGGTAAAGATTTAAAGATTAATACTAATATAGAAATATTAGATATAGAACAACCAACAATTGAATTATTTAAAGGTTCCAAGGTTTTTGACTTTAAGTATAAGTTTAAGGTAATTTACGAACCAGGAATAGCAGAATTATTAATGGAGGGTAGTATACTCTCTATAATAGATGATGAAGATTTAATTAAAAAGATAATGAAGGAATGGAAAAATAAAGTAGTTCTTGAAGAAATAAGAATACCACTTTTAAATAAGATATACGCAAAGTGCAATTTAAAGGCATTCCAGATAGAAGAAGACCTTAATCTTCCACTACACATGCCTATGCCAAGATTAGTGGGTATGGAACCAGTGGATACTTTAGATAAACCAAACAAAAAATAAAGGATTCCTCTTATTTTATCTATTTATTTCATCAAAACCTATAAAAAACATCTTTTTCTATCCATATTAT
This sequence comes from Nanobdellota archaeon, assembly GCA_038045565.1. Taxonomy (GTDB): domain Archaea; phylum Nanobdellota; class Nanobdellia; order Pacearchaeales; family GW2011-AR1; genus JACPLR01. The sequence goes on along the minus strand of JBBSXX010000143.1, from coordinate 908 downwards.
GAAACTCTCAGATGAGAAACGAAAGAAGATATCAGAATATATTCTCTCTACTCTCTATGAAAAATACCCAGAATCTCTTTTCACATCTCAAATTGCAAATGAAATAGCTAGAGATGAAGAATTCACAAAATTACTATTAACTGAACTAAAGTCAAACGAACTCGTTACCCCAATAACTAAAAATTCTAAAGGGATTGATTATTTAAGAAGAGTAAAGTGGAGACTTTCAAACAAGGCCCATAAAATTCTTTCTAATAACTATTCACACTAAATATAATATTAATCCTAAAAAATCCACTATCTTTAGACTTTAAGATTATCTATCTTGATAGTGATCAAGAATCTCATTCTTGACATAGAGGTTCAATCATGTAGTGTATTTTTTTGAGATATCAAATTTAATCCTTAAACTTAAACACAGCTAAATTTATAACTTTCTAATTTATCTAATTTTAATGGATCAAGTAAAAGAAGCTTTCTCGAAGGTAAAAAAAGATATAGATTTCCTCAAATCAGAGATAGAAAATTTACATAAAGAACTGAATGAAATTCAACTTTCAATTACTAACTTACTTAAAGAACCCCTAAAAAATCAAAATACTAATAAATATATTCAAACAGACAGACAGACAGACAGACAGACAGATTCTTCGACACAAAATACTGAAACTAAGACAAATAACTATCCAAATCAGACACAAAATACCACTAAAACACCCTCTTCGACAGATATTTTACCATTTCAAGGTCTGAAAGGGCCAAATATTGATAGTTCCACAGGAAATAGGGGGGTTTCGACAGACAGACAGACAGACAGACAGACAGACAGACAGACCCCCAATTACTCTAAAATTAACCCCTATAATAAGATAGAAGATTCTTCATTTCTCGTCGATGAGAGCCCCAAA
>JBBSXX010000142.1:0-1293 GCA_038045565.1 Nanobdellota archaeon | reverse complement strand
AATATATCGAAGAGAAACAAGTATTTATATTTTACTAATTATGGGACAGCCTGTTAAGGTAAGACCTTAGGACATCTGGGGAATATATATTAATTTATATTAAGCATCCAATAAAAATTTTAGATTATGTTTATTTTAATTTAATATTAAGAGAATTATTTATTGTTGTTACCTATTATCTTTGTACTAAGTGAACAGGGCATTACATTAAAATAAAGAAACTCCAAAAGATTATTAAGGGATAATTTCTTATTCTTATAAAATGAAACCTAAACCTGATAATCAAATAAATCCCTGGGAAGTTTCTGGAGATATTAACTACGAAAAGTTAATCAAAGAATTCGGAGTCTCTCCATTAAAAGAACTTCCAAGTATTTTTAATGAAAATATCTTGTTTAGAAGAAAAATTGTTTTTGCTCATAGAGATATTCAAAGAATTCTTGATTGTATTAAAAATAAAAAACCTTTTGTGATGATGACTGGTTTAATGCCTACTGGAAAATTTCATATAGGCCATATGGAAGTTGCCCGGCAAATGATTTTCTATCAAAAACTTGGAGCGAAAGTTTATATTGCAGTTGCTGATTTAGAAGCTTATAATGCAAGAGGCCAGAGTTTAGAAGACAGCAAAAAAATAGCTGTGGAGGAATATCTGACAAATTATGCAGCTCTAGGTTTAGATTTTAAAAAGGCAGATATTTATTTTCAAAGTTCTCGATCAGATAATACAACGAGGGCAAATGCATATTATAGGCTACAAAATTTACTTGCAAGACATGTAAATTTTAGTGAGTTTAAAGCAGTTTATGGAGAAATAACACCTGGGAAAATGCTTTCAGCATTATTACAAGCTTCAGATATGTTACATCCACAATTAAAAGAATTTGAATCTCCTGTTCCAGTAATTGTGCCTGTTGGTATTGATCAAGATCCTCATTTAAGACTAGCAAGAGATATCTCTCAAAGAATAAAAGATTTTAAATTTGTACAATTATCTTCAACTTATCATCTTTTTTCTCCGGGCCTTGGAGGAGGAAAAATGTCTTCTTCAGATCCAAATTCATATATTGCTCTAACAGATTCTCCAAAAGAAGTTGAAAAAAAGATAAATAAATATGCTTTTTCAGGAGGACAATCAACTATAGAAGAGCACAGAAAAAAAGGTGGAAATCCAGATATTGATGTTTGCTTTCAATATCTAAGAATGTTATTTGAAGAAGATGATAAAAAGCTTGCTCAAATAGAAAAAGATTACAGATCAGGAGAATTATTAACTGGAGAATTAAAAAAATA
>JBBSXX010000141.1:0-1170 GCA_038045565.1 Nanobdellota archaeon | reverse complement strand
GTGTAGCTATTCTGCAAGCTTCATATAGTGCTATATCCCAATTAGAGGTTTCATCGCTGAAGCGTCCTGAATTACCTACTATTAAAACTTTTCCATTCCTTCTTGTAAAAATTGTATGATTTGGGACAGTAACACACCAAGCAATTCCATTATAATTAACCAGTTGTTTATTATTTTTTGTTAACCATACATTTTTACTATTTCTAATAGATAACACATAACCCCCTCTATTATCTTTTCTTATATTTGAAGGGATATCATGTGTTACCAATAATGCTTGTAATTGATCTAAAAATTCTTTATTTTTATAAATACCTATTTCTTCTTGTTTTGAAGCATACCCATCAGAACGCCCTCTTCCTGCTTTCCTCAAAGTACCATCTGCTTTTGTGATTGTTTCTAATAATATAGAAACTTGTCTATCAGATAAGTTATACATCCAATGTGGTATAATTTTTCTATCCTGGAGCAGTTTCAATATATTATCTTTTTCATTAGAAGCTAAAATTCTAAAAGAATATCCTTCTTTTGGTTTATTTTTTAATACTTTACCACAAATCTCTTTTATATCTCTTTGTCTATGGTGTTCAGAAAAAGGGATATTTAAGATAGTTAATAAATTTTCAATTTCATTTATATATTCTAATTTTGATTGATAAATATTAGTATCTATAAAATTTTTATCTTTTGATTTAAAATAATTTGCATCTGTTAATAACCAACCAAATAATCGTAACCAATCATCAGAAATAGGATAATCTAAATTATAACTTTTAGCAGATAATGAAAAAATTACATTATCTTTTTTATCCCATATTTCTTCAACTTTTCTTAATGTATGAATACTATTTTTTCTATCATATTCTACCATATTATGTTCTGGTGTTACTTTAAAATCTAAACTTTTGTGTTTCCCATGAAACATTTTTCCACTATAATTATAAATATTAATATCTTGTATAAGTTGCCATTCAACTTTATCCTTTTCTATATTATAAGTAGCTATAATATCATTTTTATTTATAGTTTTATAAGTTTTCCACCCATTTTCTGTAAGGATTTCAGTATCTTCTGACAGGCTCCGGCCGTGATTTCCACGAACACAATGTACTTTCACTTTTTTAAAATAGTTTAACAAATTAATAAACATATTGCTAAATTCTGGAACAC
>JBBSXX010000140.1:0-13785 GCA_038045565.1 Nanobdellota archaeon | reverse complement strand
TGGTAAGATTAGATATAATAGCAGGAATAAAGAATGCAGTTGAAAGAGGATATTCAATAGATGAAGCAAAAACATCTTTGATAAATGCAGGGTATTCTGTAGATGAAATTAATGAAGCAGTTAATTATGTTACTGGGGGCGTAACTCTAAAAGATATAATTCCAAAATCTCAGCCCCAATCCCAAACTTCAAATGCCTTTCAAATAAATAAATCTTCACAGCCACTTCAACCATCTCAAAAAGAACAGAATGAAACTAAAATAGATAATCAGCAAATATCAAATCAAACTCTTCAGCAAAAACCATTAACTTATGGAACAAGTTATGAAAAAGCAATGATAAAGCACAAATTCAAATTCCCATGGAAAATTTTCTTTTTAGGGGGATTATTAATTATCTTAATATTAATCCTTATATCGGTAATTATTTTCAGAGAATCAATTATAAGTTTCTTAGAAACTCTGCTAGGATAAAAATTAAAATGAATAAAGGTTATTTTTACCAACCATCTGACGATTCTTATCTTTTAGCAGAAGTAGTTTCTCATTACCTTACAAAAATACAAATTAGTAAACGGATTATCATAAAAGTTCTTGATATGGGAACAGGTTCTGCTATTCAAGCAAAAAACTGCATAGATAATAAAATAAAAATGTCAAATATCTATTCAGTTGACATTAACCACTATGCTTTGAAAGAAGCAAGAAAGATTGGAGTAAGAATAATAAAATCAAATCTTTTTTACAAATTAAACAAAGCGATAAAATATGATTTAATTATCTTCAATCCCCCATACCTTCCAGAAGATAAACATGATAAGGTAAAAGATACAACTGGCGGCAAATACGGGGATGAAACAATTATCAAATTTATAAAAAATCTAGCAAATTATTTAGAAGAAGAGGGTATTTGCTTTTTATTAACCTCCAGTTTTACCCCGCATAAAAAATGGATGGAAATTGCAGAAAATGAAAGCTTGGAAGTTAAACAAGTCATTTCAAAAAAACTTTTCCAGGAAACCATTTTTGTCTGGAAGATAGTCCATAAATAATACTATAATTATCTTTATAAAAACCCAGTTCTATAGGAAAATATGATTAAAAAAGAGGAGAACTATGCCACTTAGATTTGCACATATGGGTGACTGCCATCTTGGGGGTTGGAGATATCCAGAGATACGAGAGCTTAATATGTTAAGCTTTTCAAAAGCCTTAGAGATAATAATAAAAGACAGGCTAGATATGGTTTTAATAACTGGAGATTTATTTGACTCAGCCTATCCTCCAATAGAAATTTTAAAACAGGCATTTGGAGAATTTAAAAAACTTAAAGATGCAAATATCCCCTGTTTTATTATTGCAGGAAGTCATGATTATAGTGTTTCAGGTAAAACCTTTTTAGAAGTTTTGGAGCATGCAGGCTTTTGTGTTAATGTTTTCAAATCAGAAGAAAGAGATGAAAAAATAATTCTTCAGCCGACAATTTTCAAGAACTATGCACTTTTTGGATATCCTGGAAAAAAATCAAGTCTTGAAATTGAAGATTTAAGGCGCGTGACTTTAAACGAAACTCCGGGCTTTTTCAAAATATTTCTTCTCCATACAGCTTTAAGAGAAGCTATAGGAAATCTTCCAATGGATGCCATTTCTTTATCAGAGCTTCCAAAAGCCGACTACTATGCTTTAGGACATTTGCATGTTGACTTTACAAGAAAAGATGCAGCATATTCAGGTCCTATCTTTCCAAATAATTTTGAAGAACTTGAAGAGCTTTCCCATGGACAGTTTCAGATTGTTGAAATAAATGAATTAAATGAAATAAAAAGAACAAAAATACTTTTAAAATTAAAAGATGTTTTAAAAATGGAAATAAAAATTGAAAATACTTCAACAGCAACAGAAAGAATAATATCTGAACTGAATAAATCTAATATTACTGATAAGATAGTTCTTCTAAGACTTTTCGGCAAGTTAAACCAAGGAAAAATTTCTGATATAAAATTTAATGAAATAGAAAAGTTTGCCCAGGGGAAAAAAGTATATTCTTTATTAAGGAACATTTCAAGATTAAAAATTGAAGAGTCTGAAATTCAGCTTGAAGTTAAGGATATGCATGATATTGAAGAAAATGTAATAAAAGATTATTTATCAAAAAGCTCTGAAAAAAGTCTTAAGAGATTTGAACAGAAAATTCCAGATTTAATGAAATTTCTTAATATAGAAAAGCAGGAAGATGAAAAAAACCAGATATTTAGCGACAGACTTTTAAGCGAGATGAAAAAAGTCTTGAACTTTAATATGTAGTAAATGTAAATTAATAATGAAAGATAAAATAAAAATGAAGAAAGAGAATATATGTAATAAAATAAAATTATCATTAAAATGTGATTCTATCAATAAAATAAACAAAAATAAGGGAAAGATATGGATGGATTAATAAAAGTAAAGGTAAAAAATGAAAAATAAAAATAAAGTGTTAAATGAATTGATTGTATATTTTGAATTAAATAAATGGAGTTACATTACCTATGCTATTAAAAAGAATAAAAATTGAAAATATAAGAAGCTATGAAAATGCAGAAATAGTTTTTCCTAAAGGTTCTGTTCTTCTATCAGGAGATATTGGAGCTGGAAAAACTTCTATATTGTTGTCTATAGAATTTGCCCTCTTCGGTCTCCAGCCAGGACAGAAAGGATCATCATTATTGAAAAATGGAAAAGATTCAGGGATTGTTGAATTGGAATTTGAAATAGAGGGAAAAAATATAATTATAACCAGAACTCTGAAAAGAAAAAAAACAATAAGTCAGGAAGAATCATTTATTTCAATAGATGGAAAGTCTGAAGAAAAGGCAGTTACTGAATTGAAAAATACAATTCTTCAATTATTAAATTACCCTTTGGAGTTTGCTAAAAAGACAAATTTACTCTACCGATTCACAGTTTATACTCCTCAGGAAGAAATGAAGCAGATTATTCTTGAAAATCCAGAATCAAGACTTAATACATTAAGACATGTTTTTGGAATAGACAAATACAAAAGAATAAAGGAAAATCTGTCTATTCTTACAGCAAAGCTAAGAGAGCTTTCAAGATTAAAACAAGGAGAGCTGTCAGATCTTGATTCTAAAAAAGAAAGACTTACCTTAAAAAGAGAGTCTATAATGGAGATAAATACAAAACTTCCAGAAATAGAATTTCATATATCTACTATTTTGCAGGAAAGACTTGAAAAAGAAAAATCAATTGAAGAAGTTAAAACAAAAATTGATGAAAAAAGAAAGCTTGAAAATGAGGTTGAAAAGACAAATATTTTTATCCTTGGCAAGAAGGACCAACTTTCCAAGGCAGTTAAGGATATTAATTCTATAAAAAAGAAACTTGAAGAATTTTCAAAAGACTTCGATGAAAATTCTTTAATAAAAGCAACTCAGGAATTAAAGGAAAAAAATGTTTTGAAAGAACAATTAAATAAGGAAGTAATAGAGCTTTCAACAAAAATATCAAGTTTAATAACAAAGCAATATGAGCTTGAAAAAGTAAAGGAAAAAATTGCTAATCTTAAAATATGTCCTACTTGCCTTCAGGAAGTTAATGAAAATCATAAACACGGAATATTTGATCAGACAGAAAAGGAGATTTCTTTAATAAAAAATGAAAGAATAAACTTTGATACAGAAAGGCAGAAAAAGGAAATATCCCTAAGTTCATTTAAATCAGAAATTCTTGAACTTGAAAAGCAGAAAAATTACCTTGAAGTTTTGAAGATAAAAATTCAGACAATAAAAGATGACTCAAAAAAACTTGAAGATCTTGAAAAATCAAAGATTTCTATGGAAAATGATATCGAGTTGCTTGAAAAACAGCTTTTAACTCTTAGAACAGATATTTCTGAACTGAGGAAATTTGAACCAATAATTCAGTCTAGGGAAAAAGAGCTTGCAGATGTAATTTTAAAAGAGAGGGAAATTGAAATAAAAAAAGCCCAGATAGTAAAGGAAATAGAACTGTTAAACAAAGAAACTTTAATTCTTGAAAAAGAAATAGAAGAAAAAGAAAAAGCAAAAGTCGAATTGATTTATATAATGGAACTTGAAACTTGGCTTGCATCAGATTTTTTAGAACTTGTAAATTTTATAGAAAAAAATGTTATGCTTCAATTAAAAAATCAATTCTCAAAACTATTCAATGAATGGTTTTCAATTTTAGTCCCAGATACATTCCAGGTTCGTTTGGATGAACAGTTTACACCAATAATAGAACAGCAGACATATGAATTAGATTATGATTATCTTTCAGGGGGCGAAAGAACAGCAATTGCACTTGCATATAGGCTTGCACTAAATCAGACAATAAATTCATTTTTAAGTGAGATTAAAACAAAAGGAATTGTAATTTTAGATGAACCAACAGATGGATTCTCGCAACAACAATTGGATAAAATGAGAGATGTTCTTAAAGAGCTTAATTTTGATCAGCTAATTATTGTAAGCCACGACCCAAAAATAGAAAGTTTTGTAGATAATGTAATTAGATTAAACAAACAAGAAGGCATTTCTAGTATAAGTTAAAGAATAGGTAATAAATAAAATAATTAAATGGGATTACATTGGTTAATTGAAATTAAGAAGAGATATTTTAAATTAAATAAATTGAGTTGCATTACCTATATTGCTTAAAAGAATAAAATTGAAAATTAAGCAGCACGAGCACGATATCTAACTAAGATATTAGAACCATAAAATCTTCTTCTCCAAATATCCGGTTCATCATATGGATAAGGTTTAGGTCCTGGAATAAGTCTATCTGCGCCAGGATGCTTTTCAAGAAATTCCTTCCTTTCCTTTTCTCTCAAAAGTATTTCTTGTCTAGATGGTTTTAAAGAATAATTAATACCCATTTCAATAATTAATTCATGAGCATCATAATTTCTTGGATTAAAATCAAACTCTAATTGCTCTCTTCCCATAATATAATTACAAATAAGTATTATTTAAGTTTAATTATAATTCAAATATCTATAACTTGGATCGGGATTTTTCTTTGGAATTCCAGGATTTATTCTGTCATTTCCCGGACCTCTTTCATAAGGAGACCTATAAGGATTGGGATTTGGTTTATCTACTGGAGTTTCAGGTTCATTAGGATTTATTATTATTGGACCTCTTTTTATTCTCCCTTTATCAATTCTGCCAGGCCATTCATGTTTTTTCTTTCTGGGCATAACAATATATTCAATATCTCTATAAGATTCCATAAAAATAGACTTATTTTGAGTTTAAAAACTCTACCAGACAATAAGCTTTTTGTCCGAAACATTTATAAATATCTAACTTATAGAAATATTGTAAATTCTTGAGGGATTATTATAAGATTGTTCTGTAAAATGATGGAAAGTAATAAAGAAATAAAAGATTCAATGCTTAAAACAGGAACTAGCCTAGTAAGTATTGTATGTACAGACGGAGTTATTCTTGGAGCAGATAGAAAAGTAACAGCTGGAAATCTAGTTGTTGATAAAAACTTCCAAAAAATATTTCCTATTAATGAAAGAGTTTTAGTTGCAACAACTGGAAGTGTTTCAGACGCACAATTTACACTAAAGCTTTTAATAGCAGAACTTAGAATTAAAGAGATAAAAAATAAAAGACTTTCAAGTGTTAAAGAAGCTGCAAATCTTCTTGCAATGCTTACATACAGAGGAATAAGACAACCTTCAATGGTTCCAAGTATTGTGGGAACTTTAGTGGCTGGAGTTGATGAAGATGGATCTTCTCACATTTATACTATTGAACCAGCTGGAGGAATAATTGAAGTTAAAGACTACGACGCTAACTTTTCAAGTGGAATGCCGTATATTCTTGGAGTTTTAGAAAGAGGATATAGAAAAGATATTAAAGTTAAAGATGGTGTTCAGCTTGCAATTGAATGTCTAAAAGCTTCTACTCAAAGAGACACAGGAAGCGGATTTGGAATTGATATTTATACTCTGACTAAAGAAGGAGTTAAGAAAGTTGTAAGTCAGGAAATTCAATCAGTTTATAAATAATTATATTGATTTAAACAAATAAAATTCTAAACGTGAATTTTAATATGATATTAAATAATTAAAATAAAACTAATCAAACTATCTAAATTAAGTAAAAATATAGCAGTATTATTTGTCTAATAAATTAAAATGAATATTAATCTAAATAAAATGAAAGGAAATTTGATGCACAATATTAGGAGATTGATGCGTCAAAGTCCTAGAGAACTTGCCAGTTCTCGGGAACCAGAGAATTAATAATTCTCTTGGAACCTAGGTTCTTTACGCATGGATATCTTAAAAAGTATAACAGAAGAACTACCTAAAAGTATTGTTGAAGCAGGCTTTGAAGGAGCAAATATTGTTTTGTATACAGATGATGCTGATTTTTTTAGAGAAGCTGAGCCGAAAATAAAAGAGCTTGTTAATAAATTCAAAAAAAGAATAGAGTTAAGAGCTGACGAAAAACTTCTTGAAAGCCAGGACAAGACAAAAAAAACAATTGAAGAAGTAGTTCCAGTAGATGCAGAACTTACAAATATCATATTTGATCATGCAAGAAGCGTTGTTATAATTGAAGCTAAGAAACCGGGCCTTGTAATTGGAAAACAAGGTTCAATATTGCAAGATATAAAAAATAAAACTTTATGGATACCACAAGTTCAGAGAAGCTCATCAATTCCAAGCAAGATAACTGAAAACATTAGAGAGGTTTTATATGCAAATAATAGTTACAGAAGAAAATTTCTAAATGATGTTGGAAAAAAAATATACAAAGACTGGTCTAATGAAAAGAAAGAAGAATGGGTTAGACTTACAATGTTAGGTTCTGGTCGCCAAGTCGGCAGAAGTTGTTTATTATTGCAAACTCCAACTTCAAAAATACTTCTTGATTGTGGTGTAGATGTTGCATCTCATGGTGCTGAAAGATTCCCTTATTTTGATGTTCCAGAATTTGATATTGCAAATATAGATGCAGTAATTCTAAGCCACGCTCACCTCGATCATTGTGCCCTAATTCCTTATTTGTATAAAATGGGGTATCAAGGGCCAGTATATCTGACATATCCAACTAGAGATATAGCAGCTCTTCTTGGACTAGATTTCATTGGAGTTGCATATAAACAGGCAGCAGCACCAATATTTAATTCAACAGATATTAAGGAAATGGTTAAGCATAGTATATGCTTGAATTTTAATGAAGTAACAGATATTACTCCAGATGTTAGAATTACTTTCTATAATTCCGGGCATGCATTAGGGTCAGCAATGGTTCATATTAATATTGGAAACGGAGCTCATAATTTATTGTATGGAGCTGATATAAAATATATGAAAACTCGTCTTTTAGATCCAGCTGTTACAAATTTCCCAAGAGTTGAAACAGTAATAATTGAATCAACTTATGGGGGAAAAAATGATATTCTTCCTCCCAGAAGTGAATCAGAAGCTGCATTATTAGAAATAATTAAAAAAACAATTGAAAGAGAAGGTAAAGTTTTAATTCCTGAATTGGGATTGGGAAGAGCTCAGGAAACAATGCTTATAATTGATGATGCAATAAAATCCGGCAAGTTGCCACCAATACCTGTTTATATTGATGGAATGATTTGGGATATTAATGCTATTCATACAGCATATCCAGATTATTTAAGTCAGTCTGTGAAAGCACAAATTTTCCAGGACAAAAATCCATTTGTTTCAGAGGTCTTCAAACGAGTTGGTTCTCCTCAGGAAAGAAAGCAGGTAATTGAAGGAGGCCCTTGTGTTGTTCTTGCTACATCGGGTATGTTGGTTGGAGGAGCATCTGTTGAATATTTCAAACATTTTGCAAGCAATCAAAGAAATTCAATAATTTTTGTATGTTATCAGGGAGTTGGTTCTCTCGGTCGCCAAGTTCAAGAAGGACTTAAAGAAATTAGATCAGAAAACAGCGAGTCAATACCAATAAATCTTGAGGTAAATAAGTTAGATGGATTTTCAGCTCATGCAGGAAGAACAGAGCTAATTAATTTTATTAAAAACTGCAAGCCAAAACCAAAAAGAATTATAATAAATCATGGTGAAGTTTCAAAATCTCTTGACCTAGCGTCAACTCTGTATAAAATTGAAAAAGTTGAAACAAATGTTCCAAGAAATCTGGAAACTTTAAGATTGAAGTAAAACTTAAGGTCTTTCTCTTGCTTCCCATTCTTCACACTTTTTTTCAATACTTTTAACTTTCATAAATTTCAATGGATTTAATAAAATAAAAGCAATTAAAGCAGTTTTTCTACTTCTTTCAAATCTATTATATTCCCATTCATTTTCAGGGGTAGAACTTTCATATTCCATATTTTGAGCTTGCATCCTTTTTGTTAAACTAAAATTATAAGTTCCTTTTCTTGAATCATAGAAAAAATCATAAAGTCTTAATTGAAATCCTTTCATCTCTCCTTCTATCAAAGTATCTGCCCTTTCTCTTAAATATCTATAATTAATCTTAAAATGATTCATCTAAACAGCCCAGCCATAAAGCTCAACAGCCTTTGCTAAAACATTTATTGCCCTGTCATATTGGTCAGGATGATACTCTGACAATTCTCTAAATGTAATTTTTTCTTTTCTATTTCCAAATAAAAAACAATCAATACCAATTAATACACTTCTATCGCTTGGAATTCTGTGTATGTTAGCTCCATTGCCTAACATTTGAAGATGTCTGTTTAATAGTTCAACCTCTACAGCTACTTTTCTTTCAGCAATTCTTTCTTCTAATTCTATTAATTCCATAAAAATCATCTTAATACCTCATTTTTAAACCTTCCGAACTTTTAAAAACCCATTTTGGTTAATCAGAACATTAAATAAAGAGGTAAAAAAGTGAAGCACAACGTAAAAGTCACAGCAATTCTTATTATCATGTTTCTAGTTACGCAGTTTATTGGCCTTGCTGTCATTTATGCTTATATGCCTCATGTAAAACAAATTGAAATTAATGGAACGCTTCAAAATGTTACAACAAATCCTATTCCATATGGAATGGAACCTGCAAAAGATATAGATAAAGATACTTCTCTAGTTTCCTTGTTAATCGCATTTGTAATAGCTATTCTTTTTGTATTTCTTCTTACGAAATTAAAAGCAGCATTATTTATGAAACTCTGGTTTTTTGTTGTAGTTGTCTTAGTTTTGGGAATTTCATTTAATGCCCCTCTTCAATATTTATTACCATCTACATTTATTTCCTCAATAATAGCCTTAATAATAGCTATACCTCTTGCAATTTTCAAAGTTTTCAAGCAAAATATGATTGTCCACAATTTAACAGAACTTTTTATATATCCTGGAATTTCAGTTGTTTTTATTCCGCTATTAAATGTCTGGTCTATAATTCTTTTATTAGTTATTATTTCAGTTTATGATATCTGGGCTGTCTGGCACTCTGGACTTATGCAGAAGATGGCTAAATTCCAGATACAGGAAATGAAAGTATTTGCAGGATTTTTCTTACCTTATCTTAATAAAAAACAAAAAGCAATGGTTCAAGAAGCTAAACTTTCAAAAACAAAATCTAAATCTCTTAAAAATAAAGAAATGAAAGTAAGCGTAGCAATTCTTGGTGGAGGAGATGTCGTATTCCCAATAATAACTGCAGGAGTAATATTTTATACATTAGGGTTTATACCTGCATTAATAGTAAGCTTATGTGCAACAATTGCTTTGTTAGGATTATTTACTTTAGCTAAGAAGGGAAAATTCTACCCGGCAATGCCATTTATTACAGCTGGATTGTTCGTAGGGATTGCTCTTGCTTACCTTGTGAAATATCTGATCTAAGTTCAGATAGTTTATCTTCTAAATCTCTAACATCATCAATAGCTAGATTATACTCTTTGACTAATGTTCTGAAAGCACCAGATTCTCTAAGTAAAAGATCATTATCCGGACGGTTTTTATATTCTCTTGCTAGTCTTTTCCTTTTTATTTCAGAAAGAATACCTCCAATGCAATTAATATATCCATAATAGCTATCAATCCCAAAATTTACCTCTTGATAAGCAAGATCATCATCGGAAGAACATTCAACTTCAGCTTTCTCTCTAGAATAATAATGATCTACTGTGAGAGATAGTCTTTGAAGTTTTACCATTTCATATTCGCCAATACTCCATTTTAAATACGAGTCAAATCTCTTTATCAAGTCAGCATAAAAGTCTTTCTTTATTACAAATTCCATGATATTTTACACCAGTTTAGGTTTTTAACTCTTGTCCTTACTAGTGAAAAGTAACAAACAGAAAGCTTTATAAATGACTGTAACTGCTATTTAGTTAATACACTTTTAAGAAAATGGAACATTATAAGAAACATATGATCACTGTATCAAAGCCAGAAAGAATATTACCGTCTTATCTTGCTGGAGACAAAGGTGAAAAAAACCTACCAATTAAAGGTCCAGAAATGAGAGGTTTAGCGAATAGATTATATACTAATTTCACAAGGGCTCATGAGGCTACACCATCTATTGAAGTAGTAAGAGGAGACTCAAAAAAACAAGCTAATGTTATTGCAACTTATGAACCCGGAATCGAACCAAATTTTAAATTAATGAGAGATACATTAATAACTAATAATTATAGAATTGAAAGTGAGGAAGATCAATAAAATGATGTTTAAACCAGAAATTGTTAATAAAGTGAAGGACCATTTTGGTCTGAATATTTATGAGACTAAAGTCTGGCTTGCTCTTTTAACAAAAGGAGTGGCAAGTGCCGGAGAAATAGCAGATCTTTCTGGAGTTCCTAGATCTAGAACATATGATGTTTTAGAAAGTCTTGAAAAACAAGGATTTGCAATGCAGAAAATAGGAAAACCGGTTAAATACCTTGCAGTTAAACCAACAGTTGTTATTGAAAAGCTTAAAAAAAATACAGTTGAAGAAATGAATGATAAAATAAGCATGCTTTCTAACATAAAAGATACAAAAGAATATCACGAACTGGAAACACTTCATTCTACAAAAACTGAAATGATAAGAAAGCAAGATATTTCAAGTACAATAAGGGGAAGAACAAATATTAATAGCCAGATTGCAGATGTTTTAACTCTTGCAAAAGACAACATAATTATATGCGCTACATCAGCTGAATTAAAAAAGAGAACTAAACTTCTTGAACCAATACTTAAAAGAATATCAGATAGTGGAGTTAAGATAACTCTTGCTCTTAATGGAACTGATGCTGATATAAAGGCAATTTCTGACAAGTTAGGGCTAAAATCAAAGAAAATTGATATAAATGCCTCATTTTATGTAGCTGATAAAAAAGAAATTTTATTTATGTTAAATGAAACAGCTGAAAATCAAGACCAGTTAGCTGTATGGTTTTCAAGCGAATTCTTTGTTAATGCTTTAACTTCTTTATTTGATTTGGCTATGAAGAAAGCACCTAACGGAAAGTAATATTATTAAAATGAATCTCCCAAATTCACCTCTTTCAAAATTATTTTATTCAGCAAGTCCTTCTTTTGAAATTCCTGAAAACCCTGCCTTAGATATCAAATCTTATGCAATTCCAGGAGGGAAGGGATATGAAGTTATTTTAGGATATAGATCAAATTGTCATTTTGAAAGTTGTTCTGCAAGTAATTTCTTAAGATCCGGATTATCAGAATTAACGGTAAGATATGATAAACCTACAAATCCTGAAGAAAGAATTTTCCAGAGTTTAGAACAAGGAATTTATGATATGTTTGGAGATTTAATTTTTGAATTTCATATTTTTAATAATGGTAAATTAGACGAAGAAGATAAATTAAAAAGTCAAGTTATTGAAGAAAGAAAAAAACAAGATGCAGCAGCTTAACTAATCTTCAACTATTATTATCTTTGTAACGCCCATTTCCCTTATCGTCTTTTTATACCTGCTTGTGAATTCATCTACAAAATGTTTAGGAGTTATATCTGTTGGCTTTGCACTATAAATTTCATCATTCTTTATATGCCAGACAGGATGAACTCTCTTAAAATTTTCAACAGCTTCTTTGAATATTAATTTAGGCCCTTTAATCAGTCTTTCTTTTTTCTTATTCAAAGCATAATAGAAATAAGCTCTATTGATACTTTCATGATACTCAAATGCTCTTCCAATAACCTCAAAATAATCTCCAATCTGTCTATTGATTAAACTATACATTTTCAACAGCTTTGTTCCGGCAATATCTCCTGCCTGTTTATCTGTACTAACTTCAAGTTTTAAGAAAATACCTTCAAGTTCATGAGCTTTTTTTCTTAGTGAAGTAATATCAAGCTTCTTCTGAATAAATGCTTCAAGAGAAGGATTTTCTAAAAATTTATTTGCAGCTCTCTTAAATAAATTAAATGTTTCATTTGAGAGAGAAACAGCAGCATTTCTTTCTTTATATGTAGGATCAACTAAGACTATTACAGAATCTAGTCGGGATTTATTCATTTTTTCAATAACCTCAGAATGATCTTTATACATTTTCTCCTGATCAATTATAAGCTTTCCATTTTGATTCTTTAACTCAGTAAGAAAATTTTCAAAACCTTTATAATGTATAATTAAAAGTTCAAGAGCATATCCTGAAAATCCTTTAATATAAGATTCAGCCCCATAACACTTGCTAGCATGACAAAAAGCCTTTGCAAGTATTATATCATCTGCCAGCTTTTTATTTTTACTAAGCTTTGATTTTACATAATTAACATGAAAATAAGACATATCAGTTACATTTCTTGCTTCTTCAGGTTTTTTAATTGCTAAAACAGGTATAACTTCAATTTCAATCCCTTCATGGGCCTTAAAAATCAATCTCCTATAGTCTCTTGATCCATGCATTTTAACAAGTTTTATTTTATGCCCTTTAACTCTGAAAAAAAAGAATATCTTTCTAAATAATTTATTTACTGCCTCTTCACTATATTTAGGATTAAACCTGACAAAAATATCAACATCAAATATTTTATTTTTAACAATTGTATCTTTTGCAAGACTCCCTCCAATAAACACACTAGCCTCTATGCCTTTTTTTTTGATTCTTCTATTCAACTCTTCAACAACATCTTTAGAAATAGAAGTTATCGCTTTTTTCTCATCACTAGTGATTTTTATATCAGCTAGAGCCTCTTTCAAAATCTCTTTCATAACCTCTTTCATTTAATCTATAAGAATTCAGTATTTTAAAAGGTTTTTAAAATGCCATTAAAAACCTTTTTGGATGTTTTAATGATAATAAATTGATAAATTATGGGTAATAATGATAAATGGATTGTTTAATCATAAATTTAATATGATTCAAAGTTAAAACCTAATCAAGAAATCCCATTACTTTAACTAAGGGATGAATTGTGTTACCTATTTGTTACAACTTACCATGCCTCTCAAAAGTAGAATCAAGGTCAATTATATACTTGCCCTCTTCTAATCTGTAAACAATGGGCCTTTTTTTATTAAATAAATTCACAACATCAATTTCAAACTTTCCAGGACCTAAAATTCTAACAGATTCCAAATCAAGAATTACTGGAGTTTCATCGTCCTCCATTTCCATAATTTCTCTAACATCTTCTTCAATCTGTTGCTTCTCGTCATCTTTCAACTCAAGAAGGAACTTAGCCTCTTTTTCCTCTTTAATACGATGGTATTGATCATCGCGAATAAAGAAAAAGAATCTTCCACCACACTTACTACAACCATCCAATAGTTCCTTAGAAGCATTAGGATAAACAGTAGAGCAATTTACACATTGATGCAT
>JBBSXX010000139.1:6916-19397 GCA_038045565.1 Nanobdellota archaeon | reverse complement strand
CTTTTTCTATAATAATATATTACATAAGATATTACTCCTAATAAAATTATTATTGCAATCCATGTTGCAGGATTTCCAAAAAATTCTCTTATTGCGGATCCTGTTACTCCAAATCTATTTGTAGGAGGACTTGTTGCAGGCTGATCTGTTTCATTTCTACTCCCACCTCCACTATTTCCTTCACAAACTCTTCTTTCATCAGGTCTTAATCCTTCATCAGGTTTACATTTATCTTGAGGCCAAGTACATGTTCTTGTTTGAAATCCATTGTCGCATGCAGACCATTCTCCACACTGCCATAGAATTGAACAGAATGAAAATCCAGGTGTTAAACCAGTTATTCCAGGACTAGTACTTGTTGTTGTAGTGCTAGAACTACCACCTCCACCTCCACTGCCACCAGAACTTCCTCCACCACTTGAACCACTTCCACCACTTGTAGAATTTCCAGAACTTGAATTATTATTTGAAGAATTTCCGCTCGTTGAATTTCCAGATGTAGAGTTTCCACTTCCACCACCAGAACTTGAATTGCTAGTTGAATTACCGCCTGAACCTCCACCATTTGTAGAATTTCCAGAACTTGAATTATTATTAGTTGAATTATTTGATGTTGAATTTCCAGATGAAGAGTTTCCTCCGTTTGAAGTGTTTGTTGAATTGTTTACAAAAATATTGTTTGTTAATATAGAAACACTTTTTTCATTTGAAGTCCTATCTAAACTGTCAACAACTTTAACAAAAATTGTATAATTTTTTGAAGATGATAAATTAGTGAATGTATATGTTCTCTGATCCTTTCCAAGGTTTACCCATCCATCATTAATTTTTCTCACAAAAATTTCTTTTATACTTACATTATGCTCTTGAGCATTGTTTAATACATTAAATCTAATTGTTATTGAATTTGCTGTAGAATTTCCACTTAAATCAGCTATTTCCACATTGCCAATAACATTATGTAAACACATAGATTCTGGTTTTGCCGGGTTTAAACAAACATCTTTAGTGCTTGAATTTTCATCATCACATTGGATATCAGAACTGCATCCAATACTTGAATTTCCTTCTTCATTTAAACAATAACTTTGAGAAGTTCCAAGATTTATACATATATCTCTTGTTCTAGGTATATTATCATTACACTCATTGTTATTTGAACAAATAATTATCTGGAACTCTCCTATACTTCCTGCATAATTTATGCAGTCTTTGAATAATTTTCTTGCATTTTGAGTCCAGTAATCACTATCAACAATTCCATAGAAACAAATTCTTCCCTGAGATTTTTTCCCATTTCCTAATGTGCTTCCTTTTTCAACGAAAGAAATAACATCTCCAAAATTACTTCCACTTCCGCTTGAATATGTTCCTGCATATCTGTTAAGAGTTCTTACTTTGTTATTTTTATCAAGATAATAATATTGCAAGTAATTTCTGCTAGAATCAATAGCAGAAGTATAAACCTGCTGATATTTTCCTTTAAAATTAACATTCAAAGGTTCTCTAGAGCTTAGTTTACTTACTCCATCATTGTCAGTTAAGCCTGTTTCAGATCCCATATAATAATTAGAAATTATACTATTATGCTTGTCAACCGGTATATTTTTGTGAAATCTCTCATCATTCACAAATATTATTTTATACCCATTCAAACTATCATCTTTTAAGCTGTCTTCACTGATAAAATCAACTTTTAGATGAGACTCATTGAACATAGAAACTATATTATAGTCTATTAGCTTTGCAGATTTATAGATATAAGCAACTTCTCCTTTAGAGACTACACTTATATCAGTTGAAACCTCGGAACCAGAGGTTAAAGCATAAATTCCAGCAAAACTAAAAAATAAGGATAAAGTTATAATGCTTATAACTAAGACTTTTTTATTAACACCCATTTTCTTTTATGTTTCTATATAAAATCCAGGATTTATAAGTTTATCTGAACCAAGTTTTAAGCAACTAATCTTTCAACTAATCTTTCAAGCCCATAAATTACTCTTTCCTCTCCAGATCTCATATCAGGTTCAAATCTTTTACTCAATAAATGCTGTATCCCTTCAATATATCTAACAGCTATCTGCACTCTTTGTTCATCTGTATATCCTTTATCTCCTTGAGAAAATCCCCTAGCAAACTCTTTAGAATATGATTTTGGATCTAGCTTTTCAATTTCTCCTATCTTTAATTTCTCTAATTGTTCGTTATAATCATCTAACAGCCAAAATCTAGAAGAATCCATATTCCAGATTTCATCTTGAACAACAATTCTCCCCCAAGAGTTTATTCCATGTTCTGTTTTTGTATCTACAGCAATTATTCCTCTTTCTTCTAAAAATCTAGCCACCATTCCAAAAGCAAATATTCCACTATTCCTAATTTGAGTATATTGGTGAGGCGAACAAATTTCATTATCAAATAAAAATTGAGGATCTACTGTTTCATCATGTTCATCTGATTTAGTTGATGGAGTATCCATTATATAAGGAAGTTTGCAGTTTGCAGTTAATCCTTCAGGAAGATGATGTCCTCCAAAATATCTTACTCCCTTTTCTAAATATTGTTTTCCCATATTAGTATCAGTTGTGCTTGTTGCCATATAATTTCTAATTACATTTTCCAATCTTATCTGTGTTAAATTTTCTGCAGCAATAACTATAGAACTTTCTTCCAAACCATCTATCTCAAATTGAGAAGATCCTAATGCGGGAGCCAACATTTTTCTCATAAAATTATGGTTTGCAGCAAGAATTTGATCTTTAAACGGAATATCTCCCCTATTAATATCGTGAGTAGATATTCTTTGAGTTCTAACCATTGCTCTTAATGCAATGCCTTTGTGAGTTTCTAAAGAGGGGTTTGCAAATTCAACATCCTTACCAGTTTTTTTATCAAGGTAATCTCCATGCCCACCAAAAATACAATCAGAAACTTTTCCAGGTCTAACCTGATACCCATTTAATCTAGGGATTGTTCCAGAATTTAAAATTTCTTGCGTTGAATATATTTTATCTCCACCCTTTTCAATATATGTCTCTACTAATTTTCTTGCTTCATCATGTGTTAGTAATTCTGAACTTCCCATTTTAAGCCACCTTCCCTTGCATTTCTGCATATTTTCCCTGCAGTTTAGAATCTTCTCCTTCTAAGTTTCCAATTTTTTCAAGAGATTTTTCTCTAACAGCAGTGGCATAACCAGAAGTTATAAAAGAAAACATTTGTGCAACAAATCTTGCAGCATTATCTGGTCTTCCTACATAAGCATTTGAACTTAAACTCGGATTTCCAATACCTGTTAAATTTGGATGATCAGGAGGGCAGCTTATTACTGGATTTTTAGAATAAAAAGATGCTCTTCCAGATAAAGCATCAACTCCTCCAGCAACTGTAATATATGCTAAAGGGCCATCAAGAGAATCATATGCTGTGATTAATTCTGTAACAAGTTCAGACTGTTTATGTTCAGAAGCAACTCTCACTTCAAATGCAAGTCCATACCTTAGTAAATTTTCAGCAAGTTTATCTATATGAGCTTCATCACTTCCAGATCCAGCAAGAATTACAACTCCTCCTAAACCTTTTTCAACACTCTCTCTAAACTCTCTAGTTATCATTTTATTTTTTAAAATTTAATTATTTATCATAAAATTAATTTCTTTTTATATCTTTCTGGATTTTTTTCATCAAATTCTAGTAGTTAATTAAACCTGTACATTTGATTTAACATTTGAAGCATCTCCTTCAATATCTAATATTGGTTGAATTTCTCGCTCATAAAATTCTTCGACTTGTTGAGGAGCTCTTCCAATAAATTTTCTAACATCAACAGCTTCATTTATTTCATCTAAAGACATTCCAATTCTTTCATCATCAGCTAACATCCGAAGTAATTCATTATCTTTGCCTTCCTCTTTTACTCTTCTTCCTGCTTCATGAGAATATTGTCTTATTAATTCATGAATATCTTGTCGACTTTTTCCTCTTTTTACAGAAGCCATCATAATATTTTCAGTTGCCATAAAAGGTAATTCAACATCTAGATTTCTTTTAATCATCAAAGGAAAAACAGCAGGATTTTCCATAACATTCATAGCTAAATTTAAAACTTCGTCAATACCTATAAATGTTTGGGGAACATAATCTCTTCTTGCAGCAGAATCATCAAGTGTTCTTTCAAATAACTGAACTGATGAAGTAATTCTAGGTTTCATTTCATTTATCATAGCGTCTCTTGCAAGACTGCACATTCTTTCAAGTCTCATGGGGTTTCTTTTATATGCCATTGCAGAACTTCCTGTTTGTTTTTCTTCAAATGGTTCTTCAAGTTCTTTTTTATGTTGTAAAATTCTAAAGTCCAATCCAAACTTGTGAGCAGACTCTCCAATTCCAGCTAAAGCTTGTAAAACAATACTATCATATTTTCTAGGATAAGTTTGTCCTGTAACGCAAAAATCATCATCATAACCTAATGTCTTTAAAAATAATTCATTTAATGCGACAACTTTTGCTTCATCTCCGTCAGCAAGTTCTAAAAAACTTGCTTGAGTTCCTGTTGCACCCTTTAATCCTCTTAATTTTCTATCTTTATATAAACCATTTATTTGATGATAATCTATAACAAAATTTTCAGTCCACATTGCAGCTCTCTTTCCAACAGTTGTAGGTTGAGCTGGTTGAAAATGGGTATAACCCAAGCAAGCAAGATCTTTATATTTCATAGAAAAATCCCCTAGTAGTTTTATTGTTCCAACAAGTTTTGTTTTAACAAGTCTAAGAGCTTCATGCATTTGAATTAATTCAGCATTATCAGTTATATCACAAGACGTTGCTCCAGCATGTATTATTCCCTTAGCATCCAGGCATTGTTCTCCAAAAGCATAAACATGAGACATAACATCATGTCTTATTTCTCTTTCTTTTGCTTCAGCAACATCATAATTAATATTATGAACATACTCTCTTAGTTGAGCAACCTTCCCTTCAGTAACTCCAGCTAATCCCAATTGATATTGTGATTCGGCTAATGCAACCCAACACTCTCTCCATAATTGAAATTTTCTATCGTCAGAAAAAACAGGACCCATATCTTTTCCATATCTTCTTCCTAGCAAACTAGAATACTTTGTTCTATCAACACCCATTAACAAAAAAACAGAATCTTCTTTATATTCCTTTCTCGGATTTTTTTACTATTTTCACTTGATGAAAAATTACAAGTTGAATAAATTAAAAATTTATTTAATAGTTAATATTAATGAATATTATTTAATCCTAAAGAGGAATTTTACATTTACATTATAAGATTAAAAAATTGTTAGTTATATTACCTAAATTAATAATTAAAACAATGAGGAGTTTTAATTAATAAAAATATTAAATGTCAGAAATTAAATTCATTTCCTATTGTTACTTATAAAAATTATTAATAAATAATAAAAATAGAACATTCCCCTAGGGAACTGTTAAATATTAAGGGGTTTCTAGTTATAAAAATTGCTTAAACTATCAAGGGGCTTTTATTGATCATAAGAAACATTTCTTTTAAAACATCATTTTTAGAAACATTAGCGATTTTTTTCAAAGCTTCATCATCCACCTGAGGTAAAAACCCATAGCCTAACATAGCAGAAACAGCTTCATCACTTGCTTCACTTAACCCAGAGAAAGATACTATATCGTGTAGTGGCACACTAACTCCTCTCTTAAAATAATCATAACCAAATAAAACCGCTCCCCCATATCTGTCAATTTCTGGTTGTCTTGTCTGCCAACTTGAAACTGCAGTTTTATTTCGTAACCAGTCAGAATAAACTCTATGAGCCTTTTCCTGAGAAAATGAAGCATATTTGTCTCTTTTTGAATGATCATAATTTCCAATCTCAAAAATTCGCATTTTTTTAAAATCACCTAAAACTAATGTTAAAAATCCGCCTTCTTTTTCTTGTCTATTATTTGAAGGGGCTTTTTGAGAAATTTTAACAAGTGCTTCAGTAACTTGGATTAAGTTGTCCGTATCAAAATTCATCAAGTAGGGATTAAGAAATTCTTTTTAAAGATTATTGTGATTTAGAATATCAAATAGAATTAACTAATTTTGGTTCTTCCCCTAAGGAACTGTTAAATATTAAGGGTTTTATAAGTTTTTAAATATTTCGAAATCAACTTTAAAGATTTAAAAACCAACTTTCAATCTAATTATATGAAAAACGAAATGTTTTGTGATGAATGCGGATCAATTCTTGAAGTTAAAACAACAAAGGAAGGAAAGAAATTTGGAATATGTAATTGTGGTTTTGCAAAAGAAGTTCATTCAGATATCATTTCATCAGAGATAGAACCAAAAAGAAAAGAGGTTGGAGAAGGAGTAATTGTTGAAGAAACAGAAATTCCTCCTGGCTTTCCACATACATGCAAGAAATGCGGTTATAAAGAAGCAGAAGTTTATGATCTTGGAGCTTCATATAGCGATGAAGCAAACAAATATTTATTCAAGTGTTTAAAGTGTGGTTATACAGAACGCCAAGCCGATGGAACAGGAAACTAAAAAGAGATATTTAACTTGCTCTTTTATTAAAACAAACTTAAAAATTAAGTAATAATTAGTTTGATTTAGATTCTATTGGTTTATAATCAGCAGGCAAAGGTGCCTCAAGAATTAATTTTGTATTTTCTTTTAGTACAGCTGATAACTCTTTTCCATCTTTAGCACTATATATTGTAGCTCCAAGTTTCTTTAATCCATCAAAAGTATAAGGATTTACATCAAATGCAATCACATATAAATTAGTTGGAACATCATTTCCATTTGATTCAATTAAAGATTTGTAAACTTCTATAGGATTTTTACCAACAGTATTGGCTCCATCTGTAAGCAAAACAATATTCTTATTTCCATAGCCTGTTCTATCCAAATCTCTTTCAGCATGAGCTAAAGATATTCCTAAAGGAGTACCTTCTGAAGTTTCCAAATTTTTTATCTTTGATTCTAAATCTGATCTGTTAAATTTGCCCATTGGGACTAGTGTTCTAACATCTCCATTCGGCATATATAATACTCCAACCATAACTTCATGATCTTTAGAATAAGATTCGTAATCTCCAAAAATTTCATTTAAGGCTTTTTTTACACTATCTATTTTTACATTACCTGCAACTTTTTCACCCATACTTCCAGAACTATCAATAACAAATTCAGTTGCTATTCCATCAAAATTACTAGCAACAGTTGAAGATTGAACATTATAAACATCTGAGATGCTTTCATCAGTGCTTCCTCCACAACCCAATCCAAATAAACTTGTTCCAATTATTCCTAATCCTACAAGTCCATTTCTAACATAATTTCTCATATTTTTTCAATTAAACTCCTGTATTTAAACATTTTTATATCCTATTTTCCTTTTATTTAAATGACTGAAATAAAACAAACAAAACAATTCTACCCAAAAACAATTTTAGATTGGAGAAAATGGCTTGAGAAAAATCATTCTAAAGAGAACCAAATAGCTGTTATAAGATATAAAAAACATACAAAGAAAAATTCTCCCAACCATTTAGAATTAATGCATGAAGCTATTTGTTTTGGATGGATAGATACAACTGTTAAGGGAATTGATGCAGATAAGTATATGATTAATTTTAGAAAAAGAACTCAAAATGCAAAATGGAGCGATAACACACTAAGCTATGGAAAGAAATTAATAAAAGAAGGCAGAATGGCAGGATCAGGTTTAGTTGCATATAAACATGGACTCTCAAGGCCAACTCATGATCATGGAATACCAAAGAACCCCAATGTTCCAGAAGATCTAAAAAAGATTCTAAAAGAGAAAAAACTAGAAGAACAATTCAATAAACTAGCTCCATCTTCAAGAAGAACTTATCTTAGATGGCTATTTAGAGCAAAACTTAAAGAAACAAGAATTAAAAGAATTAATATAATAATTAGAAATATTTTAGAAAACAAAAAGCTGGATTTGAAATAATTATTTCTCTTCATTATCATCATCTTCAGAATTTTCTTCAGAGTCTTCACTATCTTCATCTTGTATGATTTCTAAATCTGTTAGAACTGCAATTATTTTATCAAGCTTTGCATTAATTATGTTTAATTGATCTGAATTTCCAATTGAACTTGATCCACTTGACATAGATGGTGATGAAAAAGATCTATCTTGATTTCTTGGTTCAAACCCACTAGAACCTCCTCCTTCATTTTGCCTAAAACAATCACTGCAAAAAACAGGTTTAATTCCTGTTGGTTTAAATGGAACTTGGCAAGCCTTTCCACATTTACTACATGTAACATCAAACATTTCACTAGATCTACCAAATCCTCCACTAGATCTACCAAAATCTCTATCTCTACCTCCACTACCCCCAAATCTTCCAGTAGCTCTATCTCTTCCTCTTCCACTTCCACCAGGTCGAGAATCAGAACGCTTTCCTCTATCAAATCCTCCAGGTCTAGTGTTGTTTCTTTTAAAATTTCCCATATTTATTTACATAAATTAGCTTTTATAAAGGTTTGTAATACCTCATTTATTACAAATTATGATTTTATCTCTATACTATGCTGTAAAAGGCAAGAACTTGTAGCATCTAGAAAATCATGTAGCCATTAATTTATATTTATAATTTTAATGTTAAATAATTGTTATTAACTAAATCACCTTAGTATTGTTACCTATATTTTATTTTCGTCCAAGATTATAAGATCATAACTAATAAAATGTAAAGCCTTTTTAACGCTGATTTCTTAATATTTTAAATGACAAAATATGTAATTGAAAAAGAGCTGAGACATCATATTATTGAGTGGACTGCAACAGTAATGAGTTTAATAGGAGCATTGTTAATTTCATTTAAATTTTCTCAAGGTTATTATATATGGATTATCGGAAATGTTTTATGGGCATCATTTGCATATAAACACAAACACTATGGTCTTTTAGTTCTCTCAATTGCTTATTTTATAATTAACATAATAGGAATAATTCGCTGGCAGTTTTTCTAAGAAATAAATGGTGACTACACCATTTACTTTTTGTGGTCATCCTCTCTTTTTTTATGAACCGCTAGATATCTTCTTATGAAATATTTGACAAAACCATCTTCCCCACGGGTAAATGCTTTATAGTATGGATTTCTTTTCTTATATTCTATAATTAGCATAGGATATCCATTATGCCATAAAATATGATTCATTATTAGTCTTCCAATTCTCCCATTTCCGTCTCCAAAAGGATGTATAGATTCAAATTTAAAATGAATTCTTCCAGCAAGCTCAACAGGATTTAATTTATTTTCATTTTTATTGATAAAATCAATTAATTGGTTAATAAGTGCATGGACCTCCTGCCAGTCTGGAGCAATGTAAGAACCAACTCTTACTAAATAATCCCTATACTTTCCAGACAAATCTGGTTTTGTTTCCCCAAATATTTCCTGATGCCACTTCAATAATAATTTGTTAGAAATTTTTTCTTTATTATTTAACATATTAAGAAAAACCCTGCTATGGGCATCTGTTTCCTTTATATCTCTTAATGGTTTATTGGGAGCAATTTTATCATGAATTATTTCACGAGCTTCTTCCAAAGTTATTGTACTCCCTTCAATTGCATTAGTGTTATAAGTAAATGCTATAGAAATCTCCTCTAATTCTTTGTTTTTAACACTCTCTGGAACTCTCTTCCATTCAACCTGAAAATTTTTCTTGATGGATTCTAATTTTTCATCCAAGCCAGTTTTAATTTCTTTATTAAATTCTACTTTAATCTTTTCTATATTTTTTGGAATTTCTTTCCCAAGATATTTTTCTCTCTTAATGACCCTTTCCCCATCTCTTACGCTGCTTTCTAAATAATAATACTTCTGTTTCCCTTTTACACGTTTTCTAATATTTACCATATTATATCTTACCCCTACAAGTTTATATATTTTATGGTTTTAAGAAATAATGTAGGGGGACACGCCCAGACCAGGAATCGAACCTGGGAATCGCTTGCGCGAAAGTGGATTAGCAATCCACCGGAGTAACCGCTGTCCCATCTGGGCTTAATTAAAAATACAAACTTTTACTAATTTTTAAAGTTTCCCCTTATCAAATTTTAAGGTAAATTAGTTAACTTATGTTTAAAAATTCAATAGAAATTTTCTATTAGGGAAAAATTTTCCATTTATAATCTTCATATTCAATTATTTAAATCTGTTATTAAGCAAGTCCCATTAGTATTATTACCTATATTTTATTCCTGTGTCAAGAGCACAGAGTATTGCGAAGAAATAAATTAGTTATCTTAAAGGAGGGTGATGCTTTAGGGAATCTCAAGAACGTTATGTTCTTGATGACTCTCAAGGATTTGTATCCTTGAAGCCTTGGTTCCCTAAGCTTGTTATTTGTTGAAGCTAGTCTAAATCCAATATATACTAGATGACAATATTGTTTTTATATTGGGAAATTAAGCTTTATCTATGAAAGATCAAATAGAAAGTAGACCTTATAATTCTTCAAGGGAAATTCCTATATTTCAGACTTACGGATCATTTGTTGTTTTTAATGTTGTTAACAGAAATTGGTATAATATAAAAGTTCATGATCATAAGATAGAAAGAACAATTCTTGATAAAAAACATGTAGAAATTGAAATAGATAAGGGAATTTCAGAAAGATATGGGCTAAATAGATTAACTAAATATCTAAATCCCATTAAAGGAAGTTGGTCAACACAATTTGGTTTAGTTCCAACAAAAGATAAGCAAACTCTTGAAAGCCTTGTTCGTTCTAATTTCTATACAAACTATGATCATCTACCAGAAGATGTGAGGGCAGCATATCCTCTAGATAGAGTTCAGAAAGCAGTATTTCCATATCTTTTTAGAGAAGAAAAACCAAAAGCAAAAGCAAAAAGAATGCCTCATCCAAATTCAGGAAGAACAAGAAATGTAAAAGAGAATTAATATGGCTTTAGTTACTCTAATTTTAGATGAAGAAAGTCGGAATTCTTTGAATGATTTTCTTGTAGATAATTCTTTAAAACCTAAAGGAGAATTTCATTCAACTCTTGTTTATACAGAAGAAACTCCAATTTTTATCAGACAGCATTTAATAGATCCATTAAGAACATACCTTCCAATAAAGCTCAGTTCTGGAACATATCAATTTGATGTTTTTGATAGCAGTTTAGTTTTAAGATATGAGCATCTCTCTGTCAGAAAAATGCAATTAAGTGTTATCAGTGAATCAGTAAGACACTCAATTCATGCTTATGATGACCTTAGTGAAGAAGAATTGGATATTTTAAGAGCATCAGTAAAAGAAAAAAGAGTCTCTCAAATTTTCTATGATTTTAATCCCCATATAACATTAGCAAAATCCTTTCAAGGAGATCATAGAAATATTCAACCTCCTAGAATGCAATTAACATTTGATAGAATCTATTGGAAAGTTCTTAAAAAAATGAAATCAAGTCCAGAAGAAATTTTTAGACCGGATAATTAAAATAGCAGAGGCGGGATTTGAACCACGCGACCTCAGGGTTATGGGCCATTCGCATTTCTAACTTATTAATTTAAAAATTCTGCGAGCACTCCAGGCTGCTCTACTCTGCTATACTTGCCTGGAATTCTAAACCATAAGGTTGTCAAATCCCTATTAAACTCAAATTTAAAATGCTTATAAACCTTTCTTAAGGAAAGGAGCCATTCTTTCCAAATAATTATCATTTGAACTCCCAACAATTTTAAACCATTTCTCCAGCTCATTTTTACCACTTATTCTAACCCTAATTTTTCCTTTATCTAAGTTTTGAACAGTATAATTAAAATTTAATTTTTTTATTATATCTAAAAATTGATCTTGTGCAGGAGAAGGACATATTTTAATCTCTATTCTTGGATACTTTGTACCATTATTATTGAATATAGTAACGCTCCCATCTGTATCAAATAATCCTCTTAATATAAATGGATATAGATCATCTTTCATATAATCTTTGGGTATTTCCATAGTATTCCATTTAGGAGATAATTTTAATCCCAAATTATTTGTCACATATTCAAATTTATTTCTTCTAAATGTTCTGATATCAGCAGTATTTTCATTCTTTTTAAAGTAAATTCTAGGTTCTACATCAAGAACTTCTTTCATTAAATTAGATACATATTCAATATATCTTTTATTTCTGGAGTCAAGAGTAACTTTCACAACATGATGTTTTTTTATTTTATTTCCAGCTTTGGTATTATATAGTCCAATAGAACCATCTCCAAGCATTACACCTATAAATTCAGCTATTCTATCCTCTCTTCCCATATAGCATAATATCTAGTTTTCTTTTTTAAACCCTTCTAACTGAAAAGAAATAAGCATATTCTAGCAGTGAAATTCTTATAAATAAGCTTTATTCTATCTGGGAATGGAAAGAGAGGAGTTTAGAGGTTATGTTGGAAGTGAAATAAGATTTGAGCCAGAATT
>JBBSXX010000139.1:0-6816 GCA_038045565.1 Nanobdellota archaeon | reverse complement strand
AAAGAGAGGAGTTTAGAGGTTATGTTGGAAGTGAAATAAGATTTGAGCCAGAATTTCTTAAACTGATAAAACTAGGATCTGGAGAAAAAGGCGATCAATTAGATTTGCCTCTTGACGCAGAATATTATAGAAAGTTAGGAGAACAAAGAAAAGCAATAACTAAAAAAAATATCGGAAGATATTTTGTTACTTTATATGCAAATCTTTATGGGGGGGATGTAAGTCCTCAATTTAAACATACTTATGAATACTACTCGAATGGGCATAGAAAATTCCATCCAGATATAACAAGAAAAACTAGACATGGAAAACATGATACAGAAATTAAAGCAGCGAGTAATTCTAATAATCAAAATTGGATTGGTGTCAAACAATTAGAAAATTATGCTCATAATTATCTTAAAAGTTTAGAGTCTGGTTTAAAAGAATCTACAACAGATTATTCATTTTTTAGGTATGGTCCATATCAAAAAAAATCAAATGTAAAGTTATCATCATTAACAAATTCAGAATTGAAAAAAGAAATAAGTAGAGATCCAAATTCGTCGAGAAGAGATCTTTTAGTTCTTCCTGCAAATTTATTATTGTTTATCCTTTCAAGCTCTAAATATCATAAAAGGCCAATAAGCAGAGTGAGTTCAAATACTGGTGTTAATGAGGCAAGTTATTGGATTGTAGGTCCAGGAGGCTTATCTGAATTACATAAAGGCCTAGAATCTTTAGATTACTTTATGCGACATACTTTTTTGGAACAAGAAGCTAGGGAATTATTTATGTTAGATTCATTAAACGTTGAAACATCAATAACTCCTGAAGAAGTTTATTGTGGAAGACATAAAGTAAAACCATTTAGGGTAACTAGATACTTTCTTCCAAAAGATGCCCTTATATCTTGGAATTCTCACTTTAGACAAAATCATAAAACAATTCTTGAAGAAGTTGGAATAAAAAATTTACATCATGAGGAAACAGAGGTTCCAAATCCCAAAGTTTATCTAGATTATGAAGAATGGGAAGAAATAATCTCAGGAGGAAAAAGTAAAATAACTAACGCAGGACTTGATCTTCAAAATCAGGAAGTTCCATTCTAATTAAATTTCAAATTCCAATATTCCCTGACCCATATTTTTTCTTGTTTCAATCCTTTTACCATCAGAATCATACACACTAAATCTTCCGGTTTGTTGATTTTCAGAAACATTTGATTCGCAATATCTATCAACTAAGGGACAGTTTGCTTTACACCAATGATAATCTTTTTTATTACATCCTAAAGAACCTAAAAGCCATATAAGAGCATCTACTTTAGCAGATTCTTTATCTAAACTTTTACAAACAGTTAAATATTCTTGCTCTAAAACTCCAGAAATATCATCTCTATGAACATCTCCATTTTGGGGTATTAATGAATTCGTATTTAATGGAATTCTTGCTTTATGAATATCCACTTTAAATAAGATGTTTTCAGGATCAGATGGAGAAGCAATTTTCCTATCTAATAAATAAATAATATATAAGTTAGCTATTCCAGTTCCTATTCCTTTAAATTCCATTAATCTTCTTCTAGATTCATCAACACTCAATCCATCAACAAGATTTCTTGGATCTCCAGAATATTCTTTATATAATTTTGTAGCATTATCTTTAAATCTAATATGTGGAGCTTCCTCTCCTGTACTTTGAAGACCGAATTGAAAATAATCTCTTAATACTTCTTTAGTATCATCTACCATTCGTCTAGAAACTTCATATGAATCAAAAATCCACCTTTTATCAGAATGCCAGGTTTTAAGAGCATTCCTCATTATAGTTCTAGATTGTGATAAACGCTCAAAATATCCAGAAGTCCATAAATATTTGCTAGCTTCCAAAGGATTGTTAGTTTCCTCTCTTTGAGGATTATATTCTAACTCTTGAGGTAAATTCCATTGGGGTAAAAATTGTTTTTCATTTAATGCATAAACTCCTCTTTTTTGATCTCTTGCCCCACAAATAGCTTTTACCACTTCTTCCAGCCTTTCTCTGTCTACTCTAAATCCAAATCTCTTAGCCATATACCATTTATAAAAAACCCCATTAAAAATATTATTACACTAAAACTTTTTATACCTCTTCTATATTAATCTAGTATGTTAATTTTAGGAATAGATGATGCAGGAAGAGGGCCGGTTATAGGGCCTATGGTATTGGCTGGAGTTATAATAAAACCCGAAACAGAAAAAGAATTTATGAAACTTGGAATTAAGGATTCTAAGGCACTTCTCCCAAAAAAACGCGAGTCTTTAGCTGAAGAAATAAAAAAAATTGCAATAAAATCAGAGTATGTTATAATTCCTGTAAGAGAGATAGATGGAAAAGACAATGACAATTTAAACTTAAATGAAAGAGAAGCTGTTGCTTCAGCAATGATAATAAATAAAATAAATCAGTCATTAAAAGGAAAAGAGCAGATAAAAGTAATAATAGATTGCCCATCTGTTAATCTTAAATCATGGAAAGAATACCTTGAAAAATATCTTGTTGGAAAGGCAAACTTAACAATTCTCTGCGAACATAAAGCAGATATTAATCATGTTGTTGTTTCAGCAGCAAGTATAATTGCAAAGACAACAAGAGATAATGAAATAGAGAAATTAAAAAAATCAATAGGAATAGACTTTGGTTCAGGGTATTCATCAGACCCAATTACAAGAAAATTCATATATGATCATTATGAAAAATTCAAAGATAAAGATATCTTCAGAGAGTCTTGGAGTACAATAAAAAAACACAAAGCCCACGGAAAGCAGAAGACTTTATTTTAATGTAATATCTTTAAGTATTTAATAGGATAAAATTTAGGTAACAAGACTAAATTGAATCTGCTTAATAATAAATTTAAATAACTGAATATGGAGATTATAAATTAAAAATTTTTATCTTATGAAAAATTTCTATAGAATGTTAAATGTAAGTTAATGGGGAAGAATACAAGGAGAGGTTATAAGGAGAATCATTGGTTCTTTTTATTAAATATGATTAATAATTACATAGCCTTCTAAATACCTTAAGGTAATTTATTTTAACTTTTCAAATCAAGTCTTCTTCCATATCTATTATAATCCATAGAAGAATGATATCCTCTGCTAATAATATGAATTGTTCTATCAACATCAACTACTCTAACTCCATTAATCTCAAGAATATCTTCAATTATTTCACTTTCTCTAGGAATTTGAGTCTCACCCAAGACAGTTACAACTATAGGATAAGAAACAGAGCCTATTCTTTGAATTATCATAAAAAATCCACAAATTCATAATTTAAAAATTTATTGCTATAAAATTTTAAGCCACAAAAATCTTTATTTTTGATGTTTAAAAATCTTTACTATAAGCTTTAAATATCTTAAAAAATATACTCCCATATGAGTTTTATAAAAAGGAGGGATTATCTGGTTAAGTTTCAATTTTCTTTAGGGAAGTTGATGCTTTAAGAAACCGTAGGTGTCTTAAGCATGTCTTATATAAAAAAGCTGGTGATTTATGGTTTTAAGAGTTTTGCAGCTAAAACAGAACTCCCATTTGATAAAGGAATTAATGTAATTATAGGTCCTAATGGTTCTGGTAAATCCAACATCTCAGATGCTCTATGTTTTGTGCTTGGACGTTTGAGTATTAAAAGTATGAGAGCAGCCAAAGCATCAAATCTATTATTTCAAGGAAGTCATGAAAGAAAACCAGCTCATGAAGCTTTTGTAGAAATTGTTTTTGACAATTCTGATAATACCTTTAATATAGATTCAAGAGAAATTTCAATAAAACGTTTAGTTAGAAAAAATGGATTAAGCATCTATAAAATAAATGATGAAACAAAAACAAGGCAGGAAATTATAGAATTATTAGCTCAGGCGGGAATTGACCCAAATGGTTATAATATAGTTCTTCAGGGAGAAATTGCCAGGTTGATAAAAATGAGGCCAGATGAAAGAAGAGAAATAATTGAAGAAGTTGCAGGTATTTCAATATATGAAACAAGAAAGCAAAAGTCTTTATCAGAAATAGAAAAAACAGAGCAGAAGTTAAAGGAAGTTGGTTCTGTTTTAAGAGAGAGAACAGCTTATCTTAGAAATCTTGAACAAGAAAGAAAACAAGCTCTTAAATTCAAGGAACTAGAACAGCTGATAAAACAATGCAAGGCAAGTATATTAAAAAAGAATATTGAAGAAAAGTTAAAAGAGATAAATGAAATAGAAAAAAATATTGATAAAGATAAAAAATACAAAGATTCAATAAAAAAGCAAATAGAACAGGTCAATTCAGAAATCACTTCTCTAGATTCAAGAATAAATGAAATAAATCAGTATATTCATAAAACAACAGGTTTTGAAAGAGAAACTCTAAATGAAGAGATTACAGATCTTAATGTAAAAATTGCTTCAGAGTCTGCAAGAAAGGAAAATTTTGAAAAAAGACTTTCTGAAAATAAGGTTAGAAAGTCAGAACTTGAAAAAAATCTTAAAGATCTAGAGTTAGAACTTGAAAGTCTAAGAAAAAAATCCCCCATGCAGTCAAAAAAACAAGACGAGTTAAAAAAGAAGAAAGCAGAACTTGAAAAAATAGTGGAGGAAAGGGAAAAATTATTATCAGTCCAAACAGAACTTAGTTCGATAAAACATAGAGTTAAAGATAAAGAAAAACTCTTTGAAAAAATTGAAACAGAGTCTAAAATAATATTCAATCAGATAAAAAGTCTTTCAGAAGGGTTAAGCTCTGACAACATTGAAGAGTGTAATGAAGAAATATCTAAGATAAAGTCACATATAGATGAATATGAAAAACAGATTATAGCCATTTCATCTAAGAAATTGGAAATTGAAAAATCCTTATCAATTTATGAGAATGATAAAAGAAAAAATCTTAATCTTAAGGAAAAAATGCCCAAGTCAGATATTTGTCCTATTTGCCATACAAAACTAACCCATAACCATGTTTCAGAAGTTATTTCTGCAGCAGAGGAAAGGATAAAAAAATCATCAGATAAAATTTCTGAACTTCAAAATAAAATAATAGAGTTTAATCAAAAAACATCATCTTTAGATTCAAGCATTAAGAGTTTAAAACTTAAACTCTCTGAAAAACAGCAGGAATTCATTAAATTAAGCAATATTGAAGAAAAGAAATCATATCTAAAAAAATCCCTTTTAGATAAAGAAAATGTAAGAAAAGAAATAACTGATTTGGAAAATCACTCAAAAAATATAGAGAAAAAAGTTCAGGAAAAAGAAATGGTTGAAGATAAATACCAGAGATTATTATTTGAAATTCAAGAAGTTTCTTCAAGAACAGAGGAAAATCTTGATACAACTTTATTATATAAAGAAAGGGAAACTGAAAGCATAAAGAATGTTGTAAAAAATATAATAAGGGATCAGATTGAAATAGATAATGAAATAAAATCTATTTCTCAAGAACTAAAGGATAATCAGAAAAAGCTTAATGAAAAAGAAAAATCATCAAAAGAACTTTCAGAAAAATTCAATAAACTATTTGAAGAGCGTTCATCTATCCAGGAAAAGATAAAAAACAAAAATATTATCTTGATAAATCATCAAAATGGCCTAAACAGAGTTGATGATGTAATAAACAATCTAAAAGTAAGTATTGCAGGAATATCAGCCTCAAAAGAATCATTTGAATTTGAACTAAAGGAATTTCCAAATATAGAATTCCTTCCAGGAAGCAAACAAACCATTGAAGAACGCTTGGAAAAATCAGAAAAGTTAATTTCTGAAATAGGAAATGTAAATCTAAGAGCCTTAGAAACTTATGATGCTATCAAGGAAGAGTATGACAAAATAGCTGAAAAAGCAACCCAGCTGGAAAATGAAAGAGATCAAATCCTTAAAATTATTGAAGAGATAGACATTAAGAAGAAAAAAGTGTTTATGAAAACATTTACAGCAATTAATGATTTATTTACAAGAAACTTCTCCCAATTAAGTGTTAAAGGAAGAGCTTTCTTAGAGTTAGAGAATGAAGAAAATATTTTTGAAGGAGGAGTTAACATTACAATTAAAGTAGGCAAAGGAAAGTATTTTGATGTTACCTCTTTATCTGGTGGAGAACAAACTCTTGTAGCTCTCTCATTGATTTTTGCAATTCAAGAATACAAACCATTCTTTTTCTATATTCTAGATGAAATAGATGCAGCTTTAGATAAAAGAAATTCAGAATTACTCTCAAACCTGTTAAAAAAATACATCCAAGCAGGCCAATATATAATAATCAGCCACAATGATTCTATAATAAGCGGAGCAGATGTTCTTTATGGAGTTAGCATGAATAGTGGAGTAAGTAAAGTTCTAAGACTGGCAGTTCGTGAAAAGCAGATAAAAGAATCTTGAAGTCTAATTTAATAAATTAAAGCCAGTATATCTCAGTTTTTTATCATAATCTCTTTGTTCAAGAATTGCTCTTAAAATATCTCTTGGAATTGGTTTCATTCCAATTATTTCTATATCTCCCATGCCCCTATCTTCCTGTCTACAAGCATAGCCATTATTTGCTAAAGCACCTAAAAAATTATTAAATCTAACTTTGGGAACTTTTTCATCAAAATGTATAATATACCTAATGCTCTCTGTGGTGCTAATAACTTCAGGTGGTGGTTCTGGAGTTTCTCCAATTACTTTTTCTTCCATTTCTCTCCCCCTTAAACTTATTATCTCGGGAATACTATCAATATCAATCATTAAACCTTCTAATCTTGGCCAGAGACTCAAATATTCATGTAAATTTTCTGTCCTTCTTCTCATCTCTTCTTCTCTCCCAAAAA